>CAYYCU010000057.1:1340-5608 GCA_964470415.1 uncultured Ruminococcus sp. | reverse complement strand
TAACCGAGACCGGCATGTCTGTACGGGATATTGCTTCCTATCTTTCTTTTGAGGACGAATTTTATTTTTCCGGGTTGTTTCGGCGAAAAACAGGGGTTTCTCCAACGCAGTACCGCAAAAAAATGCAAACGGAAAAATAAGCCTTGCGTATGCTTTAACGGCAAGGTTCTTTGGCGTTAATTGACAAAAACCGAAATTTCACCCGTGCGCAGGACGGTAATTTCTCCGTTTGGCAACCGAACTTCAAGCTCACCCTGTTCGTTTATGCCGCAGGCAATGCCGGTGTGGGAATGTTCTCCCTGTACCCAGGTAATCGGTTTTTCAATGACGCAGGAATGTGTCCGATAGTCCGAAAGCCACGACCGATTTTGCGGATTTTCCAAAAACGGCTTGAGTTGATTCCAAATTTCCGCAATGAGTTCGGCACGCAGAACGGTCGGCGCGCCAATGCTTCCCGCCTTATCGGCAAGTTCCGGCGGAAAATTCGTTGTAGACAAATTGATGCCAATGCCAATGATGATGCTTGTAACGGCAGAGCTGTCCGTCAAAGCTTCGGTCAAAATGCCGCATATCTTTTTGCCGTCCAGATACAAATCGTTTACCCATTTGATTTGTGCCTGCCTGCCCGTGCATGCCCGAATGGCACGCATCACGGCAACCGATGCTGCACTTGTAATGGAAATCAAGCTCTCCCGACGTTGGTTCGATGTGTATAAAATACTGAAATATACGCCGGTATCAGCAGGAGAAAAAAAGCTGCGTCCCAGCCGCCCTCTTCCGGCGGTTTGATGTTCGGCAACAACGCAGGCTGTCTCGGCGGCACCCCGCATGACCAGCCGCTTGGCTTCGTTGTTGGTGGAGTCAAGCTCCCGAAACACGTGCAGCGAAAGGTTTCGGCTTTCGCTTTTCAAGGCTTTTGCAAGCGTGTCTTTATTTAAATCATCTTGTTTCAAGTGATATCTCCCTTCAATCAAAAAAGGATTAAAAAATGATGGAAATACTGTATGAGGATTCTGCAATTACGGTTGCAGTCAAACCGCCGGAGCTGATATCCGAACAAACGCCGCAACACAACGGCTTTGCCGATATGTTGGCGGAACGCAACCCAAACCGTTATATCGGTGTGGTGCATCGGTTGGATCGCGGCGTTGGCGGCGTAATGGTGTATGCCGGAACCAAGGACGCCGCAAAACAACTTTCTCAAGCGATTCAAGCACACCGATTTCAAAAAGAATATCTGGCAATGATTCACGGAGAGCCGGAAAAACATACCGGCACGTTGCGCGATTTGCTTTTTCATGACCGCTTTTGCAACAAAACGTTTGTTGTGGAGCGGGCTCGCAACGGCGTAAAGGAAGCAATTTTGGATTATGAGGTTTTGGAAACACGGGAGCATCCTGTATTCAGAACGTGCAGTCTTGTAAAAATCCGGTTGCTTACGGGCAGAACGCATCAAATACGCGTACAGTTTGCAAGCCGCGGCTATCCGCTTTTGGGAGACGGCAAATACGGTGCACACGATCGGTGTCCGATTGCACTTTTTTGTCATCAATTGCAGTTCCCGCATCCGATAAGCGGAAAAAACATGACATTTACAAAAGAATGGGTTCCGTAACAGAACGGGCTGTGTGCTTTTGGAAAAGCAAAAGCAACAGCCCGTTTTTGTTTGTCAAAGCCATGAAAGAGAATTTTCGGTCATTTTTTCTCACGGTGTGTATCGGTTGCCGATTTTGCGAGCTTTCGCGAGACTTTTGCGGTTTTTGCTTTTCCGGTTCGACCGTACTTCTTTTTTCTTCGCACCGCAAAGATGATGAAAACGACAATTCCAATCAGACCGAAAAGCGCACCGCCGGCAACCCACAGAACCGTACGGAACAGACTTTTGTTCGGCGTAACCGCAACGGGATTTAAAAGCTTTGCCGAAAATACCGCTTCATATACAAGTTCGCGGTTGTCTCCGAATGCAATGGTGTCCACATCGGGAGACCAGCCGGAAAAAACATATTCATAAATCTCATCGGATTCTTTCACGGGATTTTCGGGAAGTTGAATTTCTTCTCCCATTTCGTATTCTGCGGTATGAATGACCTTTCCGTTGGCCACAAAGCTGACACGGTAAATGATTTTGGAAATTGTCAATTCAATTTCCACCGCTTCGCTCGGCATGAGGAAAATGGTTCCGGCTATAACTTCGCGTCTGCCATCGGCAAAAAGCAGGGTTGCCTGACCGATTTCGTAGCCGAATTCAAACCCAATCAAGGAAAGGTCTATGGAGGTTCCCGCCTCGGCATATCTGGGGAACCGCACCGTGTTGCAGGGCTCGGAGGATGTCACTTTCAGTACGTACACATCGCATATCCGTACGGTTGCCGCGCCTGTTATATCGGCCTCGTTTTGTGCGATTTTGTCCCAACCGTCTGCCTGTTTCAAATATCCCGCAAGCGGCAAGCCTTCCGCATTGCAAAGAATTTTTAAAACCGAGGGAACCGTACATTGTACTTGAACGCCGATGCTGTTAAAATAGCCAACGGTATAAACCGTGCTGTTTTGCTCCGCTTGCACGCCGCCAATGCCGATTTCACGGCAATAGGAATTGAAAAATGCCTGCAGCCCGTCTTCTTGCAATGTCAAAGAAAACCGTTCCCAACGAATTTCCAGCATGCGTCCGTTTTCTTGGGCATACCGCGCCGCTTCCCAAATATCCACACGTAAATTTTCGGCGTAAACAATGACGGTGTCATCTGTATGAGATACGGACGCCTGCTTGCCGGAATTGTCAAACGCAAGCGCGGTTGCTTTATATTTTGCCGTATAGGTGATGTCTTCGGATACGGAAACAAGTGCTTTGTCCCAACCGATAAAATCGTAACGGAAATTGTCGGGGGCTTTGCCGACATCTCCCGTATAGTCGGGTAGGGTTCCGTACGGAAGCACTTGCACCTCTGTTTTTCCGTCCACATTCCATGTAACGGTGTAACTGCGCAGTACGGGGAGAAAACTTGCGGTGTAGGTGACATCCTCTGTAACGGGCGTCACTTCCTTGTCCCAACCGGAGAAAAGATAGGTGTATGCCTTATTCGATTCTTTTTGCGTTCCCCACAAATATACGGGCATTTCGCCGTATTGGTGGCTGGTAGTACGTGTTACACCGTCCAATATCCAGGTAACGGTGTACGCGCGCGGAATGATTTTATATTTTGCATACAGACTCAAATTTCCAACGGCAACCAATTCGGGTGAGGAGCCGTCCGGCAATACCCAAGAAAGAAACTGATAATAGGATTTTTCATCCGGCGCGCGCGCGGTATCGGGACCGTTGTAAACAATGCGGCTTCCGTACTCCAAGGTTTGTCTGTCCAAAACCGTGACGCCGTCTGCCGCGTAAAATGTAACGGTTTTGAGGTTGCGAATGGAAACCGGCACCGAAACGGTTTTGCAAAAAGCCAATGTTTGGGAATGCCCGCTTGCTTCGCGCTCCGGCAGGGTTCCGTTTCGCAACGATTCCGCCAAAGTAAGCAAAGCATCGTCCAGCGACAGCGCTTCATCAAAGTCTCCCGGATCGGTTGCTTCTTCCGGCGGATTTTCCGTGTTCGGTTTTGCAATGGCTTCCGGCTTTTGCGGTTCTGTTACCACAGGGGAGGGCGGCGTGGGACAATCCCGCACTTCCGCAACGGCGGGACGGTCTATTTTTTCCACCTTTTCCACCTTCGAAACCTCGTTGGCGGGCATGTCAACACCTGCCGGATTGGAAACCGTATCCGCGAGACGTTGAATTGCATCCACACAATTTTCCAATGAAAAATCCGCATGGTAAATCCACCAATTGGTATCCAGGTCTTCCGCATCGTCCATGCATGCCTGCGTTACATACAGCTGACCGACAAATTGGAAAAAGTGCTCCATTTTTCCTTTTTCCTGCAGGGCAACAATGACCGCCGATTTATTTCCCAAATAGAAAAGCGCGTTGTAGAGCTTGTCAAACTGCTCACGCAATGCCGCGTAATTGACCGTATAGTACTGATACAGAGCGGTCAGACGCGCATGCTCGGAGGGGTATTCGGCGGCCCGCAATTCCGCATAGGGCTTCAAAAGCGCCCGCAACGCCGTGGTGGCAGCTCCCGCATTGTCTATGTAGGATTCTGCCGATTTGCCGAGAACCGAAACCAGTTCGTCCTTTCTGTCAACGACCTGCGTCACGGTGTCGCCCATCAATGAGGAATACAGCTGCCAGCCGTGACTGTCATTGACAAACAGACTTTCCAAAATAT
>CAYYCU010000057.1:0-1240 GCA_964470415.1 uncultured Ruminococcus sp. | reverse complement strand
GAGGAATACAGCTGCCAGCCGTGACTGTCATTGACAAACAGACTTTCCAAAATATTCAGTCTGGCTTGTACCGGAGCCAATTCTTTCAAATATGCCTGATATGCTTGGTATTTTTGTTGCACATCTCCCGTCATAAATTCCTGATATGCCCAATATTGTTGCCATGCTTCATAAGCTGCGAGATTGGCTGTATAGGCTTCGTACTTTTCCCGATATGCCGAATATTCGTTCATTACGGCTTCATATGCGGGCAAATCCACCTCGGTATATTGCCGATACGCTTCTACCGATTGGATATAGGCTTCATAAGCCAAAAAGCGCGCTTTTTCCGCTTGATAGGCGGCAAGCTTTGCTTCGTAAGCTTCCAATTCCCGCAACGCGATTTCCGCCTGTGTATACGGCGAAGTCAAAAGCAAGTCTACCGATTCGGCAGGAATTTCCGCATTCCACAAAAAGTCGATTTCCATATGGAAATCACTGGAATGAAACAGTCCTTCAAAGCGGCAGGAATATGTTCCGTCCGTTTCCGAAAAGGATTGAACCGAGGTGCCGATTGTGGCCTTTTGAGGAATCCATTCAACCGTTACGCCGTTTGACGCAACAAAGCTGTATGGAGTCAAAAACACATCCAACGTGCCGTTCTCCGCATGATAGGAGGTGGAAACAATGCTGTCCGGAACGGCATTGTTGTAGGTCATGGATAGCCCGGAAAGTTCATCCAAATAGGTGCGTTCCACCTCGGTAGGCGCTTCGCCAAACAGCTTTTCAAACAGTGCCGATGCGGAAATCGTTTGATTGCTTTCCATGCCGTCAATTCCGAAATCCAGTGCGTTTTGCGTGGAATCGGTTGCATTGGCAGAAAGTGCCGAGCTTACCAGAATCAAGAGCCCCAGGCATAGCGTTATGCAGGAAATACATATATTGTGCAGTCTCCGTTTCATTGGGAAACCTCCGTTTTTCTTTCTTTTTTGCAATTTCGTCAAAAATCTCGAATCATCTTCTATATCATATCATATTGCCAAGCAAAAGTCAAGGTTTTCTCATGCTGCAAATGTGTTTTGAAAGAGAACAAACGGAAAATTCAAATCAAATGTTATTGACAACTTGCTTTTTATGATATATAATTGATAAAAACAGCAATCGGGATATGGGAGGTCTGTATGAGAAATTATGAAATAGAGCAGGAAATGTATCGGAGAGCAGTGGAGTTAATAGAAAAAAGATATCCTGTCGGTTGGGG
>CAYYCU010000056.1:5707-9055 GCA_964470415.1 uncultured Ruminococcus sp. | reverse complement strand
TTGTGATGCTGGCCGTTTCCCTGCATGTAACCTTGAGCTGGCAGGATATAAAATCTGCCTTGAGCGCCCTGCAGATTTATCTGCTTGCGATTTTGATTTTCGGTACGGTGACTTATTTTGTCGGATTGGAAGCGCAAATCGCTTCGTATCTTCGGCTCTTTCATCTGCGCGTGCTGTTGCTCTTTTCGCCCGTTACGGTACTTTCGCTCATTTGGGTTTTGATTGCGCTCCTTGTGCGCGGTGTCCGTCTTGTCTTTTCTTGGTTCTGATGTGATTTTCGGCCAAGCGTCCGATTTTGCACCGATTGCAAGGGCTCCCCACGCCGACAAGTGCCGTTTTTTGGCTTTCAACGGCGCAAAATCGCTTTTTTTTCAAAAAAAATGAAAAATTTTTTTGAAAAAATTTTGATGTGCTGTTGACAGTTTGGAATTTTCATGATATTATATATATAAGATAGCCAGTTTTATGGCAATTTAAGAATAGCGGAGGAATCAAAATGGCTGATAAAATGTTAAAACAAGCCGAAGAACCTGCTGTGGAAGCGGAAAATGTTCCGGATCCCACAGAGGAAATGCTGGAAGCATTGCGTACATCCATTGCGGATTTGGAAGAAAAAGAGAAGGTTCTGACCGAAAAGCTTTGCCTTGCCAAGGCAAAAGGCTTGGAGGCGCAGGCCGACAAGTGCAGAGAACTTTTGCAGCTTGTTATTTTGCAAAAGAATGCAAAAAATGATGAGCTTCGCAAAGCCGAAGCGCACAAGTTGGCCGCAGAATTGGATGAGCTGACCGCAAACATGGAAAAAGAAATTAACCCGTCCCCGATTTCCGAAGAGGCTGTGGCGGCACAGTACAATTATTTGGCAAAATCCAAACGTCTCAGCGTCATTTCCAGAGCCATCGGCTTTGTGGGCGTATTTGCCTGCATGATTGGCGCGGTGGTATATTTGCTGCTGACGCAGGTGGAAACCATGAATTTGCCGTTTGAGTGGCTGTATTTGGCAGTCGACGGCGCAGCTGCTGTTTTGTTTATTGTAATTGCTTTGATTGTCGGCGCGTCCGCAAACAGCAACAAGCGTTTGGCAAAAGAGATTGAAGACGATATCCGTGAGCAAGAACGCTTGCTTGCAGAGCAGGCTGCGGAAGCTGCAATGGCTTTGGAGCGTTTGGACGCCAATGCACAGGCATTCTCCGCAGAGACCAAGCAGGATATGGAAAATGCAAAGCCTGCAAAAAAGACCTTCGGCCCGATTAAGGTCCCCGAAATCAGCGATGAGACAAAGAAAAAATTACATAAGCTTGCGCCGGTTGCTGCGGCGTGTGCAACTGCCGTTGCGGCTGTTGCGGTTGTGTCCTCTCAAAAAAGAGCGGCAGAAGAAAGACGTGCTTCCGCTACCCGCAAAGCTTTCTTTAAGTGGCTCGGTTAATCGGCAGACGCAAAAGCTTGTGTGATTTTCAGAGCACGGAGGATGATGATGTTAAAATCTGTTCGATATCGCAATGATGCAAAAATTATTTTCGGCGTGGGATTGGTGCTGTGCGCGCTGGCATGCGTTGTTTACGGCGTTCTGATGCTTCCTGCTGTCAAGGGCGTGGAGTTCCAATGGGAGTATCTTGCAATCATTGGCGGAACGGCGGTTGCGTTTGCGCTGGCTTCCTTGCTTTTCTGTTGCATCGGCGCCGCCTATGCAAGCCGCGAAAAGCGCGAGGAGGAGGCGCAAGAGCAGAATCTTGCCTTGGCTGTGGAGCCGCTTGAAGTTGTGCCGACACCCTGCGAAAAGATTGCCGAGACGGAAGCGCCCGCATCGGTTGATTGCACCGAAAACGATCCCCTTGCCAAAAACCCGTTGCTTTCTTTGGATGTCAAAAAAGCCGCTAAAATTGCGGTGCCCGCGGTTGCGGCATGTGTTTTGATTTCCGCTTGCTCCAAAAATGCAAAATATGCAAAGCAAGCCAAAAAGCGGAAGGATTTATACCGTTGGTTGGGTTGACGCACCGGTTTGTATGCGAGGTTGACGCATCATAAAAAAGATACCGTTTGTGTAAAAAAGCACAAACGGTATCTTTTTTTAGCGCATCGGCGGTTCGTTTTTGCCGTGCTGTTTGCGGTATTGGGAGGGGGAGGCGCCAAACTGTTTTTTAAATGCCAAAATCATGCTGTTGCGGTGATTGTAACCGAGGGATACCATAATTTCATTGACCGACATATCGGTTGTCAGCAGTGCGTTGCGAATCCATTCCATTTTGCAATTTTGAATGTATTGCTGTGGGGAAAGCCCCGTAATGTCCCGAAAAAGCTGTGAAAAATACCGTCTGTCGAGGTTCAAGTGCACCGCAAGCTGGTTGACGGTGACGGTGGAAAGCTCGGCGTGTATCATTTCCGTTGCACGGTGCACAAAGCGTTCCTGACGTGAGGAAAAAGACGGTGCACGTTCGGACGGCGCGTCCTTTGGAAGATACAGATAGGAAAGATAAAAATGCAAAATGCTTTTTGCAAAAGCTTGCGCGTCCTCTCCTATGGGACATTCAAACAGCAGATATTCGGAGATTTTTCGGAGCTGTTCGGGATTGGCAAAACGGGTTGCCCGATTGGCACTTAAAATGTTCAGCTCTTTTTGCAGGCGGGAAAGATAGGAGCCGTACAGAGAGATGCAAAGCCATTGCCAAGGTTCATCGGTTTGGGTGAGCAACGTGTGCTCCTGCAAGGGGAGAACCGAAAAAAAATCACCCGTTTGCAGTCTTTGCTCGTTGATTTGTCCCGCTCCGCTCAACACAAAATACAAAAACAGGCAATTTTCTCGGCGGCAGGGGAGGCTGTAATGCGGCGGCGCGGAAGCCAATTCCAAGCGGAACAGGGTAATGTCCTCGCTTTCGCCGTAAAGATGCATGCAATTCATATCATATCCGGAGTCCTTGGAGAGCAGGGTGCGGTTGGCTCCGTAGGTATGCTTGGGCGGCAGCGTCTTGCCTGCGGCGTCCTGCACACCGTATTGCACATGTTCAAAAAACAGATTGCTTTTTTGCATGACTTCCTCCGCTTTTTTAAAACTTTTCTACCTTTTTATATAATTATAGCACATTCCGCTTTTTTCGTCAAGACTTCTTTTCTATCTTTGTCGGAGCAAAAAAAGTTGGCGGTTTTTAATTTTTTTACAATTTTCACTTTTTTGATAAAAAAAGCGGATTTTCTCGTTGTGCAAAGTGGTCAAAAAGGCTGTTTGCTTTATGTATAAAACAAACAAAAAGATAATAATCTGACATTTATTTGCATACAAACGACATTTTAGTGTTGCAAAAAACGGGGCAATGTGTTAAAATATGCAATGAAAGAGTCTCCGAAAAAAGCAGACTT
>CAYYCU010000056.1:1391-5607 GCA_964470415.1 uncultured Ruminococcus sp. | reverse complement strand
TATGCGGACGTTGTGCTCGGCAGTTCCGGCGGAACCATGCCCACTGCGGTTCGCAACGGTTATGTTCTGAATTTGAAAAATGTAAGAGGCTTGAATTTGGAAGCGTCCTACTGGGATCAACGTATTCAAACCGAATATTCCGTTGACGGAATGGTATTTGCGTTGGAAGGCGACTACAACTGCTGGGACGACCTTCGCACCCACGTGGTTCTTTACAATGCAAACCTGTACAGAGAATATGGTTATTCCAAAATTTACGGTTCTCCTTACGAAATGGTACGTGACGGAGATTGGACGTTGGACACCATGCTGGCAATGTTCAAGGACCGTTCCGACATCAACAGCAAACCGGAATTGGGCGTGAATGACCAATGGGGCTTGCTTTCCGAGACCGTGTTCCCGTACGTGGTGTTCCTGGGAACCGGTACCAAAAACGTGAGTGTGGCGAGAGATGGCTCCCTGGAGCTCTTGTTTGCCGATTCTACACAGTATGAAACAACTTACAACATGTTTGAGGACATTTTGAAGAAAATCTCCATTAACAATGAGGTGCTGTTTGCCGACAACTGCGGCGGCATGCTCGGCAGCGATAACTGGGGTAAGGTTTCCGCAATGTTTGAAGCAGATCAGGCACTGTTCCGTTCCACCACGTTGAGCGCGGCAACCCGTCTTGAAAATATGGAGTCTACCTTTGGTATTCTTCCTGTTCCGAAGTACAGCAAAACGCAAAAGGAATATTACTCTTGGTGTAGCGTGAGCGATCCGATGATGATTCCCGCAACCGCATTGAATCACATTGACAAGACCGTAGCAATTACCGAGGCGCTTGCTTATACATCTAAATATATGCCCAATGAACAAATGACTTGTTTGGAAGCTTTTGAGGAGAACATGCAGGTTGTAAAACTTTGCCGCACGGCCGAGGATTACAAAATGTTGGAATTGGTTTTGTCGCACAAGACTTTTGATTTGGACTATGCGTACGGCATTACCGGCGTGTATTCCGCAATCTCTTCCGCTTCCGGTAACCGCAGCGTTTCCGGCTTGAGCTCCACACTTTCCAGCAAAGCAACCTCCGCACAAAAACAATTGGAGAAACTGTTGGATAACGTAGCTTCTAAAACACCCAACTGATTTCCTTTATCAGCAAAACTCTTTTTGCACAAAAGGTTGAATGTGTAAAAGCAAGGCGCATTTGACTGCGCGGCTTTCCTGTTCCTCTGCGGTACGGCAACGTGCAACCGAGAAAAGACGGGAAGCCGGCGGTCGTTGCGTTGGGCGGCAGAGTTAACGGGGGACAGCCCCTCGCAAAGGCGTTCGCTTTTGCGGGATGCGGTGTTCCGTTATGCGGCGGCTCTCCAAACTTGCGGTGTGCGGTTTGGCGTACCGAAGCCGACTTTCCGAATTTGTTCGGTTTTGTCGCTTGCGGTGTTTCAACGGCATACCGTAAAAGCGGTCGGCTATCGCGATTGTGTATGGCAACCGTGCGGTTCTGCGGCGTTGTTGCATTGGCAACGGGCGGCGGAAAGCCGGGGGTGCCCGAAATCCTTTGCTTGGTTTTTGCGTTGCTTTTGGTTTTGCGGGGACGTTACGGGCTTATGAGCCGTGTCCTGTTGAATCGGCTCGAACGACTTGGCAACTTTCCTGTGCGCCGGGGCGCCGTTCCGTGTGATAAAATCTTGTTTGCGGATTTTACATGCGGTGCGGAAAAGCGCAAAAACAACCCAAATGTAAAAATGCAATCTTGCCGAACCTTGGCCGGATGTGCGGCGGAGTGAAAAAATCGGACATCTTTCCGAAGCTTTTTACAAATGCCGAAAAGACAGAAAGAGATAAAATAAACCGCTTACATGTGCGTCGGAGAATCCGATACCGGGTTCCGCTGTCACGCTTGCACGGCGGAAAAAGGTGCCGCGATTTTTCAAAGCACTTTGTAATTTCATTCACGGAGGCGTGCGAGAGCAAAGCCCCGTGAGTCCAACGACCTGTGCGTTTTGCGTAGCCGAAAACGGCTGTGCATTGCCGGGCGGGCGCATGCGCAAACAATGCGTTCCTCCTGTCCTTGTACAGTACAGTCGGTGTCCGCCAAACGCAGGGACGTAAGACCGTTGGTGAAAAAAGTAATTGGCGGTCAAATTTTAATTACAGTTCCAGAAAGGAGTATTTTTCAAATGAAAAAGTTTTTATGCTTGATGCTGTGCGTCTGCCTGCTGGCTACGGTGTTTGTTTCCTGTAATAACAAACCGAAAGAGCCGGACGTCACAACTGACGGTGGCCAAAACACCACAGCAACACCGAACGTTCCGGTGAATCCTCCCGAAGCTAGCATTAAAGTGGAGGACCTTGAGAACTATGTAATCATTTACGCCGAGAAATCCACAACCGATTTGGTTCGTGCTGCGGATGATTTGGCTGATTTGATTAAAGAACAGCTTGACATCACCGTTAAGGTAGAGAGCGACTACTACGAAGAGGACGAAAAGGACGAGGCAATCGGCGAGTATGAAATTCTGCTCGGCAACACCAACCGTCAAGAGTCCGTTGACCTGTTGGCTTCTCTCGCTTACAGAGATTACGGCTACGCTATGGTTGGCAACAAGATTGTTATCAACGCGCATGATGACTATTCCGCAACTCTTGCGGTACAGGCATTTATGGCAGCGGTTGTAACGCCTTTGACCGAAAGCTCTGTTGACTTTATGAAAGAGTCCCAGGGCACGGTAAAGAACGACACCTACAATCTCGGTGCGATTACCGTTGGCGATGCAAAAATTGCTGAATTCACCATCGTTTACCCCGAAGCAAATGATGCAATGGAGCAATACCTTGCAGAAAAAGTTCGCGATGCAATCGCAGCTTCCTGCGGTACGGTTTTGACGGTTATATCCGATGCAACCGCTGCTTCCGGCAAAGAGATTTTGGTTGGTAAGACCAACAGAACGGTTACCCTCACCGATCTCGGCACGGCAACCGATAAGGGCTATATGGCTCTTGAAAACGGCAGCATCGTTCTTGCCGGCAACAATGCGTACGGCACGGCTCTGGCTGTTGACGCATTCATTGATACCTTTGCAGACGCTGCTGCAGCAAGCACGCTTGCTATCAGCATTACAAACGGCGTTGTTGCGGACACTGCAACCGGCTTTACATCCATGACCTTTAACGTCAACTCTACCGGCGGTAACAAGGCAGCTTACGTAAAGCGCGTAGTGGCTACCATTGTAAAATACCTGCCCGACACCGTTGGTCTCCAGGAGTGCACCTCCAAGTGGAGCACCGAGTTGAAGGCTGCTCTTTCGCCTTACTACACCTTTGTCGGCGTTGGCCGTGATACCAAGGACGGTACCGACTCCGGTCAGGCAAACCTCGTTCTTTATAAGACCGAGAAGTTTACCGTTGTTGACAGCGGCACGAAGTGGCTCTCCAGCACGCCCGATGTTTGCTCTTCCGTACAGGGCGCAGACAACAACTGCATTTACACTTATGTAGAGCTGGAAACTAAGGATGCGACTCCCGTTAAGATTTTGCACGTAAACACCACGTTGGATACTGCAAACTCCGATGTTCGCCAAACACAGGCGTCCGTGTTGCTTGAGTTCTTGTATCAAAACAAGGAGAAGGCAATCGTTTTGACCGGTGACATGAACTGCTATGCCGACAGCACCGAGTTCAAGCTCCTCATCTGCGAGGATATGAACAACGCAGCTGCAATTGCCGCAAAGGCCGACACAATGGACGATGAGACAATGGACTTCCTCCTTGTTTTGGATGAGTACATTGATGTTACTTTGGTTGACGTTCTTGACGAGCGTATTTACGGCGACTTTGCTTCCGACCGTGATGCGATCTACATGGAATATACCGTGGATTATGACGGAACCGATGTTGCAGAAAAGGATTTGACCGGTGACGGCCTGATCGTTGTTCCGGACCGCGATGGCTCCGAAATGAATGATCCTACCATTATATTCTAACGGTTGTTTCACAAATTTTAAGTAGAGAAAAAGGAGAAGCCATGAAAAGATTATTCGCTTTTGTTCTTGTGCTGACCGTCATTCTCGGTTCCGTGGTGCTTCCCGTTTGGGCGGACGAAGATGCTACGAACTATTCCACGGGTTCGCTTTATGCAATTCCGAATGGCGCAACACAGGTAAAAATCGGTGATGACGTTTATAACGTTATCCGCAGTTATGACGATTGGGCAGCTGCTTTCCCC
>CAYYCU010000056.1:0-1291 GCA_964470415.1 uncultured Ruminococcus sp. | reverse complement strand
TATTCCTTTAAGAACTGTGTCAACTACGGTACCGTAAACGGTTGGGAAGGTACTGCAGGCTATGCAGCAGGATTTGTAGGCCAGCAGAGACACGGTTACGCAACCTTTGAGAACTGCGTAAACCTCGGTAACATTAGCGGTATTAAGAACACCGCAGGCTTCTGCGCAAACATCGGTCGTGAGTGGACCGCAATCAACTGCTTGAACGCAGGTAAGATTACCGGTACCTCCGAGCACACCGGCGGTTTTGGCGGCTGGGGTGACGTATACCTCGAAAACTGCGTAAACATCGGTGAAGTTATCGGCGGTATTACCGCGGCAAACTTTGTCGGTAAGAGCCAGACTGCAGAGTTTAAGAACTGCTACGGTTTGGGCGTTATGACAAACGATACCACCACCGGTGCCATTGTCGGTGCAGACTATGCAGATACCACCGCTTCCGGCTGTAAGTTCTTGAGCGGTCAAGCATTTGCTTGCTGGATTGGCGTGAATGCCGAGACCGATTCCATCAGCCAGGCAGACGCAATGGCTATGTTGGAAGAGCAATACCCCAACTACGTATTCGTAGCGGAAAAGAACGGAACCATTTCCCTGAACCAAACCGCTCTGCGTGCAGTTCAAAACTCTGTTGCAGAGGACGGCAAGTTTAACGTTCGTGTTTTGGGAACCATTACAACCTTGAACCAAAAAGAGGTTGGCTTTACGGGAACCGTTTCCTACACCAAGAACGGCGCACCTGTTACCAAGAACATTACTTTGGAAGAGTCTGGAACAGCCAGCGTGCATAAGACCGTTTTGGCAGGCACGCAGACCGTTACGGCAACCGACCTGTTGGGCACTTACATTTACACCCTGAAGCTGGAACAACTTCCCGCAACCGGAACCGTAACCATTGCTTTGGCTCCCGTTTCCGTTTTGTTGGATGACACCCAGATTGTCGGTAAGACCACGACTTTGGTTTATGAGAACGGTGCGTTTGTCGGAACCGATTCCGGCGAGGGAACCCCGGTTACCACTTTGGAAGCTTATACCGAAGTACCGGGTACCGAGGCACCTGTAAATCCTGATGAAAACGTAACACCGAAGTACAACATTCCCGCAGATGCAACCACCTTTGAGATTGAAGGCGTTCAATATCAGGTCATTCGCACCTTTGCAGAGTTGAAGGATGCTTTGGCAGGTAGGGTTATTAACACCGTAGTTGTGACTCCTTTCGGTGAAGTGGCTAACGAAAAAACCTACTACGATATCGTTCACCTCGTTCTTGCAAACACCATTGATTGCGGCGGCG
>CAYYCU010000055.1:2635-9216 GCA_964470415.1 uncultured Ruminococcus sp. | reverse complement strand
GCAACCGATTGAGCAGAAAAGCAAAAAGGTTCCGTACGAAATGTTGATGTAAAGTCAATATTTCGTACGGAACCTTTATTTTTATCTCTCGACTTTCGGATTTCGGTAAATCGTTTATTTTTTCAAGTTGCTCTCTTTTTTTGCTTTTCTTCTGCTCAAAAAGCGAGAAATCGCTGTGGTAAGCACAGAAACGGAAATCATGCCCAGTGCAATGCCCGTGCTAATCAACAGTGTTTCCTTCAACCGAGATTGCATCTGTGCCTGATCGCCGAACAGCATATAATTCATGGTATAATACAATGCGCTTCCCGGAATAATCGACACCGCGCCCAAAACAGAAAAGATAAGCGCCGGCGCGTGACAAATACGTGCACTCACCTCCGAAAAGATACCGGTAAATATTGATGCAAAAAAAGCTGCCAAGAAAGGCGATACACCAAAAGACAATGTAAAAGCAAAAATCAAATATGTAAAGAATCCGCATACGGCAATCAT
The DNA here is from genome assembly GCA_964470415.1 of uncultured Ruminococcus sp. GTDB lineage: Bacteria > Bacillota > Clostridia > Oscillospirales > CAG-272 > UMGS1865. Next base: position 8,721 of record CAYYCU010000055.1, on the reverse strand, counting down.
CGGCAAATACTTGAGTTTGGAACGTATGAAAAAAGCAAATCCAACCGTACCGAATACCGCTGTAACAGCCTTTACGGGAAGCGTGGCCTCCGCTGGCAGGGACTCGCATGTCAAGCCGAGCTCTTTCATCAATAACGCGGAAAGCATAAATCCAAAAGCAATCAACATTGCGGACAGGCAGGATTGCACGGTCTTTAATATGCCCGCTAAAATATCACCGCACAACAGGTCGCGAATGGCATTGCCAAATGCCAATCCCGGTATTAACACCATAATGGCACCGATGATAATTGCGTCCACATGTACACCAAAGCCTATCAATACGCTGAAATTTGCAAGACAACCGATTACAAAAGAAACAATTAAAAGCTTGGCAAGCTGATTGATGTAGGCAGGGTGAATGCGATCCACTATCGCCACAAAAAATCCCAACAGCATTGCAACCAATGCATCGCGAACATTGCCGCCGAAAAAGAGTGTAAAGGCGGCGGTCGTCATTCCGCTCCCCAAAAGGAACAACCAAAAAAAATTGTTTTGTGTTGCCTTTGCATGACGAATCATGGCATCGGCCTCTTCCAACGGCGGTTTTTCCTCACATATCCGGCGGGAAATGGCGTTCATGCTCTCCAAGTAAGACATGCGATAAGAGGACGAATAAACACGGCGCATTTGCGAGGAATAGCTGTTATCCGCCAATCGAACCGATGCCATAATCCACGAGGTAATGGCAAAAACCTCCACATGTACGGCGCCGTAAGCGCGGCAAATCCGTTCAATGGTGTTTTCCACACGTTGAATCTCCGCACCGCTTTTCAGCAGTTCTTCTCCGACATCAAGCGCCAAGCAAAGCAGATAGTTGGCGTGTGAATCCGAAAAATCTACCGCGCGGGTGCTTTCATTTTTTTCTGTAAGCATGTTTTGTTTTTATGCTCCTTGCAATCATTCTCAACTTTGTCAGTCAAGCACCGGCAAACAGAGCTGTGCTTGCAACCCGGCCTGCTTCAATGCATCAATTGCAACGTCCTCCGTCATCGCGTGACTGATAACGGCAAATTTTCCTTCCTCCACAAACACAACGTCCTCGGTGTGCAAAGCCTGTTTTGCTTTTTCGGCGCACTTGGGACAACCTGCAATCAAAAAACAGCGGCGGCAAACATAACGGGAACGGTCGGCAAGATCCGCCGCGGTTGCATGTCTCCATTGCGGTAATTTGCGCAATTCGGAACGGTGAGAAAAAATGTCCATGATGTCCGCCACAACAGCACTTGCCGTCGGAAGCTTTCCGGCACCTGCACCGTAAAACAACGCGCGCCCCAACATATTGGTATCTACCAAAATACCGTTAAAAACACCGTCCACATGGCAGAGCGGCGTGGAAGCCGGTACAAAATACGGCGAAACGGCGGCATAAATTTGATCGCCGATTCTTTCGGCATGACCGATTAATTTGACCGCGCCGCCGAGCTTGTCCGCCAAAGCGGTATGGGCGCTTGTAATATTCGTAATTCCCTCTACGGAAATGTCTTTCGGATTGATTAAAATGCCGTATGCCAGCGCGGCAAGAATCACAATTTTGCGCGCGGCATCCAAGCCCTCCACATCGGCAGCAGGATTTGTCTCGGCATAGCCGTTGATTTGCGCTTGCTTCAAAGCGCTGTCAAAATCACTGCCCTCTTGCTTCATTTTGGTCAAAATAAAGTTGGTGGTACCGTTTAAAATTCCGCTGATTGCCAAAATTGCATTGGACGCCAAATCGGTTTGCATCGGGCGAATAATGGGAATTCCGCCGCCCACGCTCGCCTCAAACAAGTAAGAGACATGATGCGCTTGCGCAAGCTCCAAAAGCTCCGCCCCAAAGGTTGCAACCACCTCTTTGTTGGAGGTTACCACGTGCTTCCCCGCCCGCAAAGCGGCGCAGGTAAAATCATAAGCAGGGCGTGCTCCGCCCATCATTTCCGCAACCAGTAAGACCTCCGGATCATTTAAAATGACATTGATATCATGTACTACTCGGTCGCCCAGCGGATGATCCGGAAATTCACGCAAATCCAAGATATATTTGACGTCAACTTCCTCTCCGCAATGTGCGGCAATCAATTTTTTGTTTTCCTCCAAGACCTCGGCGGTGCCGCTTCCCACAACGCCAAAGCCCAAAATTGCAATTTGTAGCATTTTTTTACCCTTTCAAAGTGAATTCTCTTATATCATACCACAAAATCCTTTGGAATGCAAATAAAACTATTGAAAAATTTAAAAAAATATGATATACTTTTTTCAATTGCTGAAATTAGGAGGATTTTACAAATGGCATCACCAATCGGAAGCATGAACAACGTAAAAATTTTTGTCCTGTACCTCATGCACAATATCGGCTATCCGATGGATTTTGTTACCATCAACGACATTGTCATGCAAAACGACTATATTATGTATTTGGATTTTGCGGTTGCTTTTCATGAAATGTTGGACGGCGGGCTGATTCAAACAAACGGAACCGATGAAAACGGTGAGCCGCTTTACTCCGTTACGCAAAAGGGCATGATAGTAGCGGAGCAACTGCGCTGCGACCTGCTTCCATCTATCCTGGACCAAAGCATGGAATGTGCCCTGCGGTATTTGGACTTAAAGCGCCGCAAGGTAACCGTAGATTGCTCCTCGGAAAAACGAAGCGACCAAACCTTTGACGTCACCTTTTACATTCGGGAAAAAGATAAAATTATTTTTACAGCCACCGTTAACGTGGACTCGGAATATCGCTCCCGTCAAATGAGAGAAAATTTTCGTAACCGTCCCGATGTCATTTACAGAGGCATTATTGCCCTTTTAACGGGAAAAGTGGATTACCTTTTCAACCAAAATTGACCGAATCTTCTTCTCTTATATAAAAATTCACAATCTTTTTTTACGGATACTGGTTATAATCAACAACCATTTCTTTGTTCTTTGTTGTTTTTGTCAAATATAACAAAGCCTTTTTGTGAAATTATTCTATTTGAATCCAAAATATGTAGAAATTTGACAAAAAAACAAGAAAAAAGCCTATTGACATTCAACAAAAATATGGTATAATGTTATTAATAGGAATGGAATATCCGTTAAACTATACAGTTTTGTTTTCTTATCAAACGAGCAAAAATATGCCGAGAAAGGCAAATGGGATCAGCTAAATGAGTCATGATTTTACCCCCAATACCCCCGTTCAGCATTTAGAACTGATCACCGAAACTCAAAAAGGCAATCAGGAAGCATTTGCAAAGCTGCTGGAAGCGTACATGCCCCTTATTCATGCTTTGTGCCGGCAGTACGGCGCTTCCCTGACTTCCGCGCAGGATTTGGAGGATCTTCACCAAGAGGGATGCATTGCATTTCACAGTGCGGCGCTTCACTTTCAGGCGGAACGCGGTCAAATTGCCTTTGGAGCGTATGCGCGTCTTTGCATAAAGCACAAAATGGTTTCGGTTCTCCGCGAGTTGCAAAAGCACGGGCATACGGTTCTTTTGGATGACGCCGAAATATCGGACGGACAGGCAGAAGAAAACCCCGCTCAAAAATTGGTGGAGGAAGAGACCTATTTGGAGCTTTCGCAATTGATTCAAAATACTCTTTCCGATTATGAAAACAAAATTTGGAAGCTTTATCTTTCGGGGCGAACCGCAAAAGAAATTGCCGAGCAACTGCAAAAAGACGAGCATTCGGTACAAAATGCGGTTTATCGCATCCGAAAAAAATTGCGTGCGGTCATTCCAAATCCGTAACATGCCCTTTTAGTTTAATTAGAGCGTTGAGAAATCAAAGGTGACGGTCAAAATCCGCCAAGGGCAATAAATACTTATTTTGAGCAAGAGAGGTTACACACAAATGTTCCAGGACGAAAACATTCAAGCAGTAGAAGAAGAAAGCAAAGAATACGTTGACGAAACCTTAGTATGCAAAGATTGCGGCAATGAGTTTGTTTTCACCGCAGGCGAGCAAAGATTTTACGCCGAAAAAGGCTTTTTGAACAAGCCTAAGGCATGCAAAGCTTGTCGCGATGCCAAGAAAAATGCAGGTCGAGCACCGCGTGAGTACTTTACTGCTGTATGCGCAGATTGCGGCGGAGAGGCAAGAATTACCTTCCAGCCCTCTAACGACAGACCTGTTTATTGCAGTGCTTGTTTTGAAAAGCGCAAAAAAGAACAAGAGTAATTCAATCTGTATCGGACTGAAACTGATAGAATGAAGTACTACAAAAAAGAGACTGTTTTGTGCAGTCTCTTTTTTGCGTATGACGTACAATAGCCTCTGCCAAACAAGCCTTTGTTTAAAAAACGGGAAGGTTCATTTCGCGCAAAACATATTTTGCATGCTCCAGTTGCGCCTCGGTCGGAATCCAACTCTTATTCCCGCTGTCGGCGCGCCCGATAAAAAGCGATTTTGTGCCGGCATAGGCATGATAAGGAATCCACTCCACGCCCTCACAGTTTTTTAAGGAAGAAACAAGCTGCCCAATACCTTGATAATGCGCCTCGTCCGTATTCACGCCGTTTACCAAGATACAACGGATGCGCGTCTTGGCACCGTTGGCATCGGCTTCTTTTAAATTTTTCAGGATTTTTTCATTGGAGACACCGGTATAACGTTTGTGTCGTATCGCATCGGTGTCCTTAATATCCCACAAAAACAAATCGGTATAAGGAATTGCTTCGGCAATGCAGGCCGCATCTCCGTATCCGCAAGTTTCAACCGCAGTCGAAAAGCCTTTTTCTTTACATACCCTCAATAATTTCGGAACGCGTTGTCCTTGCATAAAAGGCTCGCCTCCGGAGAGCGTAATTCCGCCTGTTGTGCCGTAAAAAGCGCGGTCTTTTTTCAAGATCAACAGCAATTCTTCAATTGTATAATCCCGTCCGCACAACATCAAAGCTTTGGTTGGACATGCATGAACGCAAGCGCCGCAGGCATTGCAGTTTTGGCGCAAAATTTTATGGGTGCCGGAAAACACATGTGCTTTTTGCGGGCATATCGCACACTGCCCGCAGGATAAGCATTTATCGGCATAAAACAGCAACTCCCGTTTGCGGTTTTGCATTTCGGGATTGTGACACCATGCGCAACGCAAGGGACATCCTTGCAAAAAAACGGTTGTCCGAATGCCCGCTCCATCGTGCATACAAAAGCGCTGAATCTCACTTACGTTCAATGTTATATCAGTGTTCATTCTGTTCTATCACCATATCCTGCCATTCTTTACTCAATGTTACAAAGCGAGCATTCCAACCGGAAACGCGAACCGAAAGGGTTTGATAATTCTCCGGATGTGCCTGTGCCTCGCGAAGCAATGCCGCATCAACGATGTCCGGTTGCATAAAGAATCCGCCAAGCGTAACAAAACCGCTCATTAAGGACATCAATGCCTGCAAGCCCTCTTCCCCCTCCACAGCAGACGGCAACAGTTTGACATCCAAAGCGGATCCGGTAGCAAGCGCAGAAAGATCGGCTTTGCAATAGGAACGAATCATGGCCGTAACGCCCTCTCGGTCACTGCCCGGCGTGGGAGAACAGTTTGCCGCCAAAACTTCTCCGGCTTTTCTTCCGTGTGCCGAAGCCAATCTTTTGGGAGCCCATTCCAGCTGACGCCCAAAGGTGCTGACACCTGCCGGAAAGCGGTATCCGCATTTGCCGTTAAACATCCCGCAAATATCGGCAAAATCGGAAAGCAAGCGTCTCGCAATTTCATCGACCTCATCGTTGTCATTGCCGTAATATTCATAACGGTTCAACAGGTATTGCCGAAGAACTTCTTCGCCGTCCCAGTTGTTTTTCAGAATGCGCATCAATTCCGTAAAGGTTCGTTTTTTCTCGTCATAAACCAGCTTTTTTATGGCATACAAACTATTGACCGTATCGGCAAAACCGCCGAGATGCGGAGAAACCAATTGATAAACAGAACCGCCCTCCAAATAGGAAAGTCCGTTTTCAATACATCCGATTTCAAAAAGTGAAACCACCGTACAGGCAGGCTGTTGTTTCCAAACCCATTTTGTGGCAGTTGTATGATACGCGGCAAATTTATCGGCTTTTCGTTGAAAAATTGTCTCGATACGGTC
>CAYYCU010000055.1:0-2535 GCA_964470415.1 uncultured Ruminococcus sp. | reverse complement strand
TATGATACGCGGCAAATTTATCGGCTTTTCGTTGAAAAATTGTCTCGATACGGTCATATAAATCTTTTTTATAAGTACGGTATAATTCCTCAAAATTCAAAAAATCAATTTGTTCATCATAACCGCCAAGGGTTTTTTGCTGCAGAATTTGCAAGGCATCAAACGGAACGTAAATAAAAAACGTTTTTCCGGGAATTTGCACTTCCCAACAACCGTCGTTTGCAAATGTGCGCGCTTCCCGCTCGGTATAACCGTCTTTTACAAGCGCCCGAATCACCAAATCCTCATTATATATCGCAAGCATTCCGCCGCCATATCGCATAACCTCGGCAACGCGGCGCAAGAATTTTTCGTCCGTATGTCGGTTGATACGAACCGAAGTCGGAAAATCACTGATTCCCAATTCCTCCAAAATATCCAAAACAAGATAGGAGACTTCGTTTGTAACCTCTTCCCCGTTTTCATCCATTCCGCCGATTAAAATATTTTGATAATGCTGTGCATCTCCGCTCCCAATATCCAAACCGTTTATCCACTCACATCCTTTAATAAAAAAATGCGCCAGAATTTCACGCGCAGCGGCTATTGTTAAAACGCCGTCTTGCAAATCTTTTTTCAAATAATCGCCAAGCAGAACATCAATCCGCCCAATGCCTGGCCAGTTCCCGCAAAGGCGTACAAAGGCAAATGTAAACCAAAGACTTTGCACCGCCTCGTAAAAATTGCGTGCCGGCTCCAATGGAACGCGGGTAAGGTTTTCATAATTTGCCCGATATTCCGGCATCTCCCGCAGAGCATGCAAATAACGTTGATGCCATACTTCAAATGCGCGGATACACTGCAGGGCACTTTTGCAAAAGGCTTCTTTTTCCGTTCCGCAATACATTGCATAGGCTTTTTGCGCTTCGGCTTTGATGGCGTTCAGACCGCCCTTTAACACCGATGCAAAATCCAATGTTAAATGGCTGATGCTCGCACACACCGAACTGCCGCGGTACGTTGCCGGAACCTCGTGGCGAATTGCCAAACCAAGCGTTGCCGCGCCGCTGATTTTTTCATCTTTGCAAATCCGCACCGGTGCCTTTTGCGCAATCTCTTGAATGGCGACATCATACTGCTCAAGCGGAGAAAGGTTATCAAAATTTTCGATTTCATCTAACGTCACGGCATTTTTTTTGTGTGTATCCAAACCGTATTTGTGCGCAAGAGATTCATAAGCAAAGCACCGCGTGCTTTCCGAAAGTCTCTTTGGACGTTGCATTCCGTTTTGCGTGTAAAATTCCATTCTTTCTCGTTCCTCCAACGGCAATTAAATGATATATATTATTATACAGTATAAAAATACAAAAGTACATTGACTTTTCTACAAAATATATGTATAATACTATTGAGGTGATTTTGTTGGAAATCAAACAGGTAAACATAAAATATTTCAAAAAAGACGGAGGTGCCTCCGCCGCCGTTGAAAATATCAAACATATCAAAATTTTGCCGTACCTCTCCATTGTGCAATCTCTGGAAGGCAGTTACGATATTGCGCTTGGAAACGGAGCCGTACAGCAAACAGGCGAAAAAGGATTTTTCATTGCCCCTGCCAATGTACAGCAAACCATTGTCCATCATGTCAATCCAAAGAGCGGAAAAATGGTATGCCGTTGGCTTTTTATTGACGCGGAAATTAACAATTGCTATCCGTTGGACGCGCTATATTGCTTTCCGGTGGTGCTTGAGGAACCAATCAAGCAAGAAATGGCAGAGCTGTTTGACAATTTATTTACGGCAAATACAATCTGGGAGCATTACAGCTGTTGCTATAAAATATTGGGGGTGCTTCTCAAAACCGCAGTTGCGGTAAAAAAGGACAATCCTGCATGGATTTTAAAAACCGTTGATTACATGAAAAACAATTATATGTCCAAAATGGACATCTCGCAACTTGCAAAGCTGGCGTGCACTTCCGAATCCAATTTTTACGTTGCGTTCAAAAAGCATCTCGGCGTTTCCCCCATTGCTTATTTGAACCGTTACAGATTGTCACTGGCGGCAGAATTGCTGGTAGAAACAACCGATACCGTTAAAAGCATCTGCAGCAGTATCGGCATACCGGACGCGGTCTATTTTCACAAATTATTCAAAAGAGCGTATGGCATGTCGCCGCGCGAATACCGCTTGCAATATAAAAGCACATAAAAAGCCGTTTTGCAACGGCGTTTGCGCAGTCCCCTTCCCTGTGGCAAATGTGTTTTGGAAAAATCGTAAAACAGATTCAAATCGGTAAAAGAATCATAAATTTACAATAAAAACAACCTTTCACGCAAAAAACTTCAAAAAAGCCCTTGACATTTACGCGTTTTTTCGGTATAATAATGTGGATATAGGGACCATTAGCTCAGTTGGTTAGAGCTCCCGGCTCATAACCGGTAGGTCCAAGGTTCGAGTCCTTGATGGTCCACCAAAGCAATAAGGAGACGCCTCGCGCGTCTCCTTATTGCTTTGTGCGACCATTATGGTTTGTTCGAACCTTGCGTGCGCGCT
>CAYYCU010000054.1:7728-9230 GCA_964470415.1 uncultured Ruminococcus sp. | reverse complement strand
GCCACATGGTATACGAAAAGTTAACCGACAGCCATACGCCGCTGCGTCTGCAAGCCAATCAATATGCCGAATTTTTATCGAACGACTACCTCAAGCGGTTGGCGGGAGATTTGAATCCGACAGAACCGTGCTCTTGAAAAAAGCATCTCCGTTCCGCCTTACCGTCATCATACATTGCAAGCAAACCGAAAAGAAAAGGATGCGCCGACCGTTTTTACAAGCGATTGACGCGTCCTTTTCTTTTTTTTATAAATTTTTTTATCGGATTACGGTAATCCAGCCCTCCGGTGCCGGAACAGTACCCATTTGGATGCCGCGAAGCGTATCATAAAGCTTTTTGGTAATCGGGCCCATATCGTTCATACCGGACGGGAAGCAAATTTCTTCTCCGTGATTTACAATTTTTCCGACAGGCGAAATAACAGCCGCCGTACCGCAAAGACCGCACTCTGCAAAATCCTTTACTTCAGAAAGTGCAACGGGACGCTCCTCTACGGTAAGTCCCAAATATTCTTTGGCAACATACAGCAAAGAGCGGCGCGTAATGGATGGCAGAATGGTTGTGGATTTTGGCGTTACCACCTTGCCGTCTTTGGTAATAAAAATAATATTGGCTCCGCCGGTTTCTTCAATATAGGTTCGCGTAGCGGAATCCAAATAAATATTTTCGTCAAAGCCCTGTTCGTGCGCATCTACAATTGCATGCAGGCTCATTGCATAATTCAATCCCGCTTTAATATGTCCCGTTCCGCGCGGAGCGGCACGGTCAAAATCACTGATGCGAACCGTCAAAGGCCGAACGCCGCCTTTAAAATACGGTCCGACCGGCGTTGCAAAAACGCGGAACTGGTAGCTTGAGGCCGGCTTTACGCCGATGACGGAATCAATTCCGAACATATAAGGACGCAAGTAAAGCGAAGCACCGGAACCGTACGGAGGTACCCACTCGCGGTTTGCCGCTACGGTTTTTTTCACGGCATCCAAAAAACGCTCCTTTGAAAAAACGGGCATTTCCATGCGGCGGCAGGAATCTATCATTCTTTCCGCATTGAGATCGGGACGGAAGCATACCACTTGCCCATCCGCGGTTGTATATGCCTTCAAGCCCTCAAAGCAGGTCTGCGCATATTGCAAAACGCATGCACATTCGTTCATTGTAATATTTTCATCCTCGGTAAGTGCACCGTTGTCCCATTTGCCGTCCCGATAATTGGCAACATAGCGCCAATCGGTCTTTACATAAGCAAAACCCAAATTATCCCAATCAATATTTTTAACAGACATTCTTTTTTGCTTCCTTTCTGTACCGATTATATTTCGGCAATCACTTCAACCTCAACCAATGCCCCTTTGGGAAGTGCCGCAACCGCTACACAGCTACGTGCAGGCTTTTCGGTAAAGTAAGTGCCGTAAACTTCATTAAAAACCGCAAAATCCGCAATATCGGTAAGAAAACAACAGGTTTTTACGGCTTTTGCATAAGAACTGCCGGCCGCCGATAA
>CAYYCU010000054.1:0-7628 GCA_964470415.1 uncultured Ruminococcus sp. | reverse complement strand
TCACGGATTTGTTTGATATGTTCAAAGTTACGTGTTTCCAATATAATACGCAAATAGCATCCGTTTACATCCGCACCTTCATTGGCTCTTTCGTGATGTACCGAAGTAACGTTGCCGCCCAAATCCGCAATAATCGCCGAGACATCCCGCAACTGTCCGGGCTTATCCACCAATTCAATCATCAGCTGGCAGGTTCTTCCCGACATCAAAAGTCCGCGGCGGATAACGCGTGAAAGAATGGTCACGTCAATATTACCGCCGGAAAGCAGACAGACAACCTTTTTGCCCTTGATGTTCACCTTGCCAAACATGGCTGCGGCAACCGCAACGGCACCGGCTCCCTCCGTAACCAATTTTTGCTGTTCCATCAGTGCCAAAATTGCCGCCGAAATTTCATCATCGGTTACGGTTACAATTTCATCTACGTATTGCTTGCAAATTTCATATGTCAAATTTCCGGGTTTTTTCACGGCAATTCCGTCCGCAATGGTGGAGACGGAAGAAAGCGATTCGATTTTTTCGTCTTTCACAGACCGAAGCATGGAAGGGGCGCCTTGTGCCTGCACACCGTACACCTTGATATCGGGTTTCAGCATTTTGATGGTATATGCAATTCCGGAAATCAGTCCGCCGCCGCCGATTGGTACAATGACAGCGTCCATATCGGAAATTTGATCCATCAATTCCAATGCAATGGTTCCCTGCCCCGCAATCACATCCTCATCGTCAAACGGATGAATAAACGTATAGCCTTTTTCATCGCGAAGCTCCAAAGCTTTTTGATAAGCATCATCGTATACACCCTTGACAAGACAAACCTCCGCACCGTAGCTTTTGGTTGCCTCGACCTTGGAAATCGGAGCACCGTCCGGCAAACAAATGACGGCTTTGATTCCGTTTCGCTGTGCCGACAGCGCAACGCCCTGTGCATGGTTTCCCGCCGAGCATGCAATCACGCCGCGGGCTTTTTCCTCCTCTGACAAACATGACATTTTATAATAGGAACCACGCACTTTAAAAGAACCCGTAATTTGCAAATTTTCGGTTTTCAGATAAATTTGCGCATCCGAACAAAGTTTTGGAGCGTAGATGACATCTGTTTTGCGAATCACTTCCTTCAGCGCATAGCTTGCACGGTATACATTATCCAACGTGAGCATATTATCGTCTCCTTTAAAGTAAACTGTCAACAAACTGCTCCGCACAACGTGCCGAGCGGCAACCGCGGCTCAAAGCAAAAGCCTCGGCTTGCATTTCCAAATCGGAAAGATCGGAAACAATGCCCTTCTTTTTTGCCAATTCCCGAATCATTTCCAAATATAACGCCTTGTTCGGCTTTTCAAACCGAACGGTAAGACCGAAGCGTGCCGATAACGACAACTGCTCTTGCACGGTATCGTTGCGGTGTATATCGGAGCCGGCGCGGTCTTCAAACGTCTCACGCACAATGTGTCTGCGGTTACTGGTGGCATAAATCACCGCATTGGGCGCTTTTGCAGATGCCGAGCCTTCCAGCACCGCTTTCAGCATACTGAATGTATCATCATTGCCGTTAAACGAAAGATCATCGATAAAAATAATAAATTTCAACGGATTTCCGTTAATTTTCTCCATAACAAACGGCAGCATTGCCATTTGGTCTTTGCGCAGTTCAATCAAACGGATTCCGTCCGAAAAGAAACGGTTGGCAACGGCTTTGACGGTAGAAGATTTTCCCGTGCCCGCATCTCCGTACAAAAGAACATTTGTTGCCGTTTTTCCGTCCACAAAAGCCTGTGTGTTCAAAATCACCTTTTCCCGTTCCTCACGATATCCGATAAAGGAATCCAACGTAACGGGATCCGATGAACCGATCGGCTCAATTTTATAAGCTTCACGGTCAGACAGGCGGAACATCCCATTAAAAGCAAAAATCCCGTAACCGTATTTTTCAATTTTGGAAAGCCGTTCACGGTATTCTTCGTAAAGATTGATTGTTTCGGAGCGAAATGCCGAAACGGAAACCGGCATTTCTGCGGCAAAATCTTGCGAAGTAAGAGATGCAAAGGCCGAAAGCACAGCCAACTCTCGTGCAACCGATTGCTCCGCATCGGAATTTGGCACCTGCTTTGCCGCAACCATACGGATATATACGTTTTCATCTTCAAAAACAGCACGGCGCACACATGCGGCAAGATTTCCGCCGCCACCGTATATCACATTCACCCATGCGGCATATGCCAACAGTTTTTGCATGCTTTGCGGCTTTGCCTCCATATATTCCCGAAACCGATGAAAAAGAGGCTGTTCCCAAAGGCCACAAAAAACACTGCATGTACACAAATCCGCATAAATGGATTGCAACTGATTTTCTCCCGACATAACGACCTCTGTTAAATCCGTTCCAAAATTTTATCGGTCATTTCTTCTGTTGTAAGGAAAGAAGAACCGTGAGACAAATCCGCCGTACGGTAACCTGCATTCAGCACCGCATTTACGGCATCCACAATGGCATCCGACTCTTTGGTCAGTCCAAAAGAATACAGCAACATCATTGCGGCAGAGAGAATCGTTGCAATGGGGTTTGCCTTATGCTGTCCGGCAATATCGGGTGCGGAGCCGTGAATCGGCTCGTACAGTCCCTTGGCGGTCTCGCCCAAAGAAGCAGACGGCAACATTCCGATAGAGCCCGTAATTTGAGACGCCTCATCGGAAAGAATGTCGCCAAACATGTTGGAAGTTACCACCACATCAAATTGCGCAGGATTGCGAACTAACTGCATTGCGGCATTGTCCACAAGCATATCACAGTAAACAACATCCGGATATTTTTCTGCCGTTTCATGCATAATCCGTCTCCAAAGTCTGGAGGACTCCAACACATTGGCTTTGTCAATGCTTGTCACCTTTTTGCCGCGTTTGCGTGCGGTTTCAAAGGCAACCTTGGCAATCCGTTCAATTTCCATACGGCTGTAACATTCGGTATCATAGGCTTCTTCTCCCCATTTTCCTTCACGCATGCCGCGTTCACCAAAATAAATGCCGCCTGTCAGTTCACGGACAATCATTATATCAAAGCCGTTTTCAACCAAATCCGCGCGCAAGGGACATTCATCTTTCAGCGCCGGATAGAGTTTTGCGGGACGAAGATTGGTAAAAAGTCCCATTGCCGCACGGATGCCGAGCAATGCTTTTTCCGGGCGAAGATTGCCGGACAAAGCATCCCACTTGGGCCCGCCGACAGCTCCCAGCAATACACTGTCGGACGCCAAACAACCTTTTACGGTTTCCGCCGGAAGCGGCTCACCGCATGCGTCGATTGCCGCTCCGCCAATCAAATAGGAAGTAAACACAAATTCATGTCCGAACTTGCTTCCGACCGCTTCCAGTACACGCACCGCACTGTCCACAATTTCGGGACCGATTCCATCTCCCTTAAGTAATGCAATATTATATTTCATAAGCGTTACAGTCCTTCCTGTAATAAAAAACAAATTTTAAGCTTGTTAAAACATTACCGAATGGCACCCTTACGAATGGATTCCACCAGTCCGCCATTGGCAATAATCGTTTGAATAAATGCGGGAAAGGGCTGCGTTGCAAACTGTTCGCCCGTGGTGCGGTTATAAATGATTCCCGCATCCAAATCCGCTTCTATACGGTCGCCTTCCCGAATGGAATCTACCGCCTCCGGACACTCCAAAATGGCAAGTCCGATATTGATGGAATTGCGGTAAAAAATTCTTGCAAAGCTCTTTGCAATGACCAAGGAAATACCGCTTTCCTTGATGGCAATGGGAGCATGCTCACGCGAAGAACCGCAACCGAAATTGCACCCGGCAACCAAAATATCTCCCGCTTCTACCTTGTCGGCAAAACTTTTATCAATGTCCTCCATACAATGGGAAGCAAGCTCTTTTTTATCAATGGTATTTAAATAGCGCGCGGGAATGATGACATCGGTATCCACATTGTCGCCGTATTTGATCGCTTTACCCGTAAAGTTCATATTGATATTCCGCTCCCTTCCTTTTACTTTGACATGATTGCACGCGGATCGGCAATTTTGCCCGCTACTGCGCTGGCTGCCGCTACCGCGGGACTTGCAAGATAAACCTCGGATTGCACATCGCCCATACGCCCCACAAAATTACGGTTGGTTGTGGCAACCGCTCTTTCTCCTGCGGCAAGAATTCCCATATAGCCGCCCAAACATGGACCGCACGTAGGCGTGGAAACCACACAGCCTGCCTCTATAAAAATTTTAAGCAATCCGTTTTCCATTGCCTTGAGATAAATATCCTGCGTAGCGGGGATGATAATGGCTCTGACATGAGAGGCAATCCGTTTGCCTTTTAAAATTTCCGCTGCCTCGGCAAGATCTTTATAATGACCGTTGGTGCAGGAACCAATCACCACTTGATCGATTCGCACATCTCCCACTTGATCGATTGTACGTGTATTTTCGGGAAGATGCGGAAAAGCAACGGTTGGCTGAATTCGAGAAAGATCAATTTCATAAGTTTCCTCATACTCTGCATCGGAATCTGCTTGATACACCGTGTACGGCTTTTGCGCCCGTTCGTTGACATATGCCAATGTTTGCGCATCTACTTCAAAAATTCCGTTTTTGGCACCTGCTTCAATCGCCATGTTGGAGATTGTCAAGCGATCGTAAACCGTCAAAGAGGAAACGCCTTCCCCGAAAAATTCCATGGATTTGTAAAGCGCACCATCTACGCCGATGGTTCCGATGATGTGAAGAATCACGTCCTTTCCGGAAACATAGGGATTGAGTTTGCCTTTTAAAATAAATTTTATTGCAGCCGGCACCTTAAACCAAGCTTTTCCCGTAGCCATGCCGCATGCCATATCGGTAGATCCCACACCCGTGGAAAACGCACCGAGGGCACCGTAGGTACAGGTATGAGAATCCGCACCGATCACCACATCGCCCGGAACAACCAATCCTTTTTCGGGCAATAATGCATGCTCGATTCCCATGCGTCCCACATCGTAGAAATTGACTACGCCGTATTCATTGCAAAACTCGCGGCACATCTTACATTGCACAGCCGCCTTAATATCTTTGTTCGGTGCAAAATGATCCATGACCATTGTCACCTTTTCTTTATCATACACCGCTTTTGCGCCAATGCGGCCAAACTCGCGAATGGCAACCGGGGACGTAATATCGTTTCCCAATACGCGATCCACATTGACCAAAATCAGCTGACCGGGTACTACATGCTCCAGCCCTGCATGTGCGGCAAGAATCTTTTGCGTCATCGTCATTGACATCACAACATTTCCTCTTCAAAATATTATTTGATATTAATTATTGATTGATAATTGCACCCTTGTCCGCCGAACTGACTTGGGCGGCATATCGCTTTAAGTAACCTGTAATATTTTCTTTTTTCCGAATCGGCATTTCGGCACGGCGTTTGATAAGCTCTTCTTCGGATACCTTTAATTCAATGCGGTACTCCGGAATGTTGATTGCAATAATATCGCCGTCTTTTACATAAGCAATGGTTCCGCCGCTAACCGCCTCCGGAGAAACATGGCCGATTGAAGCACCGCGCGTAGCACCCGAAAAGCGTCCGTCCGTGATAAGTGCCACATCTTTGTCCAATCCCATACCGGCAATGGCGGAGGTGGGAGAAAGCATTTCCCGCATACCCGGTCCTCCGGCAGGTCCCTCGTAACGAATGACCACAACATCGCCTTTTACAATTTTACCGCCGTAAATTGCCGCAATTGCCTCTTCTTCGCTTTCATAAACCTTTGCAGGTCCTTCATGCACCAGCATTTCCGGTGCGACCGCGCTTCGCTTTACCACACAACCGTTTGGCGCCAGATTGCCGCGCAAAACGGCAATGCCCCCTGTTTTGCTGTACGGATTCTCGGCAGTACGAATCACGCTCTCGTCCAAATTGACCGCGGCTTCTATATTTTCCCCAAGCGTTTTTCCGGTGCAAGTCATAACCGAGGTATCCAAAAGACCGAGCTTGCTCAATTCTTTCAGCACAGCGTAAACGCCGCCCGCCTCATTCAAATCTTCCATATAAGTAGGTCCTGCCGGAGCCAAATGGCAGAGGTTTGGCGTTTTTTCGCTAATCTCGTTTACCGCGTCCAGGCTGAACGGAACACCGCATTCATTGGCAATGGCCGGCAAATGCAGCATGCTGTTTGTGGAACAGCCAAGCGCCATATCCGCCGTTACCGCATTGCGGATTGCGGCTTCGGTCATAATATCACGGGGACAGATATGCTGTTTGACAAGCTCCATGACCTGCATTCCGGCATGCTTGGCAAGCTCAATCCGCGCCGAATAAACCGCGGGAATTGTACCGTTGCCGCGCAAGCCCATACCGAGAACCTCGGTCAAACAGTTCATGGAATTTGCCGTGTACATACCGGAGCAGGAGCCGCAGGTAGGACACACCCGATGCTCATATTCGCATAGCTGTTCTTCGTTGATTTTGCCTGCCGTATAAGCACCAACCGCCTCAAACATACTGGAAAGACTTCTCTTTTTTCCGTCCACACGTCCTGCCAGCATGGGCCCGCCGCTGACAAATACCGTTGGAATATTCAATCTTGCCGCCGCC
Source organism: uncultured Ruminococcus sp. (assembly GCA_964470415.1). Lineage (GTDB taxonomy): Bacteria > Bacillota > Clostridia > Oscillospirales > CAG-272 > UMGS1865. The sequence continues at coordinate 1,032 of CAYYCU010000054.1, read as the reverse complement.
ATTAACAGTCCGGGCACATTTTTGTCACAGTTTGGAATCATGACCAGACCGTCAAATCCATGTGCCATGACCATTGCTTCCGTGCTGTCTGCAATCAGGTCGCGCGTAACCAATGAGTATTTCATGCCGACATGCCCCATTGCGATGCCATCGCATACCGTAATGGCCGGGAACATAATGGGCGTTCCGCCTGCCATTGCCACACCGCGCTTTACCGCATCGGTAATCTTATCCAAATTCATATGTCCCGGTACAATCTCATTATATGAGCTGACAATACCGATTAAGGGACGGGAAAGCTCCTCGTCCGTCAACCCCAGCGCGTGATAAAGCGAACGGTGGGGGGCATTTTGAAAACCGTTTACAATCGTATCTTTTATCATGTTTTTGGCTCCTGTTTATTTTGGAATTTGCACTGTAAGGAATAATGTTCTCGTTTTTGACATGTGAGAACAGCATTCCCCGCAGGGTAAATTCGTACCGACTTGCTGTACGGTAGTGTGATACAGGTTCCTTTTCTTTTACTTTACGGGCGCAAAGAAAAGGAACCGAAAGAAACGCCAAAACGAAAATTTTCGGCAAACCGAACCCGATTTGCAAACCAATCAGTTGTTAATCAACTTATCTTCATCACTCCAGCTGTACAGCTTTCGAATTTCTTTGCCGACGATTTCGGAAGGATGCTCGGCCGCAAGCTTACGCATCGCATTGAAATGTACCTGTGCGCCCGCGTCCGACATATCCAACAGAAATTCTTTTGCAAAGGTGCCGTCCTGAATATCGGAAAGAACCTTCTTCATTGCCTTCTTGGTATCCTCGGTAATAATCTTCGGCCCGGTGACATAATCACCGTACTCTGCAGTGTTGGAAATGGAATAGCGCATTCCCTCAAAACCGCTTTGGTAAATGAGGTCTACAATCAGCTTCATCTCGTGGATACACTCAAAATAAGCATTTCTGGGATCATAACCCGCCTCAACCAGTGTCTCAAAGCCGGCCTGCATCAATGCGCAAACTCCGCCGCAAAGCACA
>CAYYCU010000053.1:1536-9244 GCA_964470415.1 uncultured Ruminococcus sp. | reverse complement strand
CGCAGGAATCGTTCTTGGATGGATTATTCGCTGGCTGTACGCCAGATTTCAACTATCTGCATCAGAACAAAAAGCAGAACGTGTAAAACAGGACGCTATAAGAGAAGCTGAAGCCCAGAAAAAAGAAATTTTGCTCAATGGCAAAGACGAACTCATTCGTGAACGAAACCAGCAGGAGCGGGAGAACAGGGAACGCCGTGCTGAAGTGCAGCGTTACGAAGCCCGGGTAAGCAAGAAAGAAGAGCTTGTAGACCAAAGGGCAAGTGAATGTGAAAAGAGAGAGAAAGAATTCAACGAAAAATTCGCGTCGATGAAAAAACGCGAAGCAAGCCTTGCGATTCAGGAAGAGGAATTAAGGAAAGAGCTTGAACGGATTTCAGGGCTTACAAAGCAAGAGGCGAAAGATTTAATCATCAAAAGCCTTGAAAACGACGCGAAACACGATGCCCAGGCTCTTCTGAACAAAATCGAGCAGGACGCGCAGCTTTCAGCGGAAAAGAAAGCCCGCGACATTCTTGTGACGACAATCCAGAGGCTCGCGCCGGAGACAACAAGCGACATCACAGTGACAACTGTTTCTCTTCCTAGCGACGAGATGAAAGGAAGAATCATCGGACGCGAAGGACGGAACATCAGGACGCTTGAAACCTTGACCGGAGTTGACATAATCATCGACGACACTCCGGAAGCGGTTGTAATCTCGTGCTTCGATCCGGTCAGAAAAGAAATCGCGAAAGAATCTCTGGAGCGACTCATTTCCGACGGACGGATTCATCCGGCAAGAATCGAAGAGGTCGTGCAGAAAGTAACCCGCGAGATTCAGAACAGAATCTACGAGGAAGGCGAAAAGGCTCTTTTCGATGTGGGAATACACAATATGCCGACAGAAGGAGTCAAAGCGTTGGGACGACTTTATTTCAGGACAAGCTACGGACAGAATGTCCTGAACCATTCAAAGGAAGTCGCGCTTGTCGCTTCAATGATTGCAGCGGAAGTAGGAGCGGACAGAGAGCTTTCAAAACGCGCCGCGATTCTGCATGACATCGGAAAAGGCGCGGAAAGCGACAGCGACCAGAACCACGCTGAAGTCGGAGCGGAAATCGCAAGAAAAATCGGCGAAGACCCGCGTGTTGTGAACGCGATTGCAGCCCACCACAACGATGTGGAGGCGACGACAATCGAAGCGGTCATCGTTCAGATTGCAGACGCGATTTCCGCAGCAAGACCTGGCGCAAGACGCGAGACAATCGACAATTACGTGAAGCGTCTTGAAAACCTTGAGGCGATTGCGGAAAACTTCAACGGCGTTGAAAAAGCATACGCGATTCAAGCCGGACGTGAACTCAGAGTTCTTGTGAACAACGAAAAAATCGCGGACAACGAAGTAAAACAGCTTGCGCAGGACATCGCAAAACAGATTGAAAGCGACTTGCGTTATCCTGGAAGAATCAGGCTCACAATGATCCGCGAGACACGGATTGTTGAGTACGCAAGATAAAAAAAACTGAAATAAAAACACTCAAAAAAAGGCGTTTCAAAACTGAAACGCCTTTTTTTGAGTCAAATCACTTTACCGTTCTGTATGTCAATCATCAGTCGTGGATATACAGAAGTCCGCCAAGAATCGCGCAGTGAACAGCAAGGTTGTAAAGCCAGCTAAGGAAATCAGGCGCAAGCAGGTTTCCGCCAAGGAAATCCATAAGAACAATCGCGACAATCCAGACGATAATCACGATTATTTCAAGGACATTTCCGAACGAGCCGAACCTGTCGCCGATGAAAAGCTCGACGACAAGGAAGATTCCTGCAAGAAGCTCAATTATTCCGAAAACAAGAACCAGAATCTTTCCTGCGTCGCCGCTTCCAAAAAGTTTTTTCAACGAAGCGGCCGCTGTGTCTCCTCCGCCCTGCAAAGCCCAGATTCCCGCGATTGCAAGCATGACTCCAAGTCCAATCTGAAGAATCAGCTTTCCGATTGACATCGATGATTTTTTTGCCATTTAAATCCTCCAAGCAAAATCAAGATTTTTTTTATTATAGCCTAAATGTCGACTTTTATGAATCGAAAAAAATTGCTTGAACTTCCGCGAAAATCCGTTTTTTCGCTCCGTTTCAAAAAACATCTTTTTCTGTACTTAAATAAAAACTCGGCATTCAGGATAGTTCCGTTTTTTCAGTTTGCCAGACAGAACAATCCGGAAAACCTATCTGTAGACAACGCGGAATGTCTGGAAAACAAGCCTAATCTCAGGCGTAAAATCAAATCCAAGCACATCTGCCTCTTCCAGAAGGTTTTCTTCTGTGCGTTCCCGCCATTCTTCAAGATTCCTGTCCTGACCTTCTTTTTCAGCCATTTCAAAAGTGACTTCATTGAACGGGACAATATTCACGCTTTCAAGCTCAATCACGCAGACAGGATTTTCCGCCCTGTCAAGAACAAGATAAAGCTCGCCGGAAGCAGGAAGCGGCTCGCCGTCAATCGAGAAAGCCGGAAAACTTGAAAACACAGCGGTTTTCTTTCCCGAAAGAAGAGCGGCAATCTGGCTGTCGTTTTCAAATCCGTCAGAAGCAAAACTGAAATCGCCTGCGCATCTTTCATTTTCATCGCGTCCTGTCTCAAGAAGAAATCTGTTCCAGTATTCATCAAGGACAGAAGGATTTTTTTCCGTGTTCTTGTCTTTATTTTCGCTCATTTTCTCTTATTCCTTTTTTCCGGCATTTTTTATCCGGTTCATTAAAATGAAAACGGATTGTTCTTAAGCTTTGTGAAAACGCCTTTGTCCGCTCCGAATGGAACAATCGAAGGCTGGTTGTAATCCGCGCTCAGCACAACCGCGCAGTCAAGAAAATGCTTTATCATTTCAGGATATTTTTCCTCAGGAACTTTCGGATAAAGATAAGGTCCTTTCCTTTCAAAATAGCCTTTAAGGAAAATGTCGTATACAAACCAGTCGCTTTCTTTCCGTTCCTGAAGCGCGCCGATAAGATTATAAACCGCACGCGCGATTCCTGCGTTCATCGGAGCGTTTATTTTTATCCTGTTCTCAGAAAGCAGTTCAGAATCAGCCAAGGACGAATTTTCACCGTTCCCGTTTTTCTTAGGATTTCCAGCCGACTTTTCATATTCCTCGGATTTTTCAAGGATTTCTGGAAGAAGAGCGAGAATGAAAACATCGCGTGTCCAAGGAAGCGGAGGCTCAATCACAACAGCAGGAACAGACGACCATTCAAGATTTCCCGGACTCCAGGGACGGTAAAAACCGGTCCCGTCCGGGCATACAGAAATTCCTGCCGAAAGCGCGGATTTTTTTGATGAATAGAAGAACAGTTCCCTTTTGGAATCAAGAAGGCTAGAAACCGCTTTTTTTGTCCTGTAATCGTATTCAGTTATGAAGCTTCCTGTGACGCCGCGGCTAAGGGCGTTCTTCATCATCGTGAACGCGGACGAGCCGCCCCAGCCCAAAATCGCTTTTCCGGCCTCCTGGTTCATGTCTGTGAGCCGCACGCCTTTTTTTGTATACAGAAAACATCCGCGCGCGCGCTGCACAGTTCCGTAGCGCTTGAAAATCTCTTCGCGCAAAAAATCATTTCCAGACATGAAGCAAAGTATAATAAATAAGAACGCAAATTTCTATCAGCGAATGTCGAATCACTGCTTCAGCATAAAAATAATTGTCACACGGATTGGAAATTGCTGACGCAATTTCTTTAAACGATTTTCCATAATTAAAAAATATATAAATGGTCAAATGTTAATTTTTCAACAATTTTCTCAATAATGTGCTAGAATTATGTCATGAGCAAAACAAGTCATACTAGTTCTTTATCTAAAAAAAGCAGCCATTTAAAAATATCGTTTACTGTCGCTCTTTTCATCTGCGTTGTCCTTGTCGTTTATCTTACTTCAGACATCGGAATTTCCCGCGTGAAAAAATCAATCGAAGAGCAATACATTGAAGACGGAAAAAATCTTGTCCGGGTCTATTCGCTTGCTGTCCAGAACATGATAAGCCAGGCGTATCTTATGCTAGATGTCTATTCCCAGATTGACGAGATAAAATACGGCTCGACAGAGGACGCGGAAAAGTGGCTTGTGGAGCATATATATATGCAGCCTGCGAATTTTATGAACTCATACTACTGCGACAAATCAGGAATCGCCTGCACGAACACAGGATTCAGAATCGACATAAAAGAACGCTCTTACTACAAAGAGATTTTTTCAGGAAACACAATCTATCATCTTGACACCGCTGTTATTTCAAAGACGACGGGAAGAAAAATTTTCCATGTCTCAAAAGCGATTTACACAGACAGCGGAGAAATCAAAGGAATCGTCGGAGGCTCTATTGAGCTCGCCGAACTTCAGAAGCTTCTTTCCGAAGCGCAGCTTTCAAACAGCATGAGGCCGTTCATCCTTGACGAGAACGGACTTTTCCTTTCTCACGTGAATTCTGACTATCTTATGAAGCCTTTCACTCCTTCGCCTGAAGAATTCAACGCGTACTCTTCTGAAGCAATCGCGACAGGAATCTACAAAGAGCTAAAGACAACGAACATCGAAGGCGAAAACGTTCATCTTTTCACAACTCCGATAAAGACAACTCCGTGGGTTGCAGGGCTTTCCATTCCTGATTCAGAGATTTACAAAACCTACAACAAGCTTGAAATCGGAAAACGCTGGGTTCTTGCGGCAATAGTGATTTCCGGCTTTATTTTTTATTTTCTCTGCATGAGCATTTTAAGGCTCATACGGAAACAGTACGTAAGCCAGACAGAAAACGACCCTGTTACAGAACTTTATTCAAGGCAGAATTTCGAGAAAATCGCGACCGAAATCATAAACGAAAATCCAGAGGCAAGTTATATCCTGATTGAGATAGATTTTGTCGGATTCAAATTCCTGAACAAGAATTACGGCGAAAATGTGGCGAACGAGACTCTTGTCCTGTTCGGAAAAATCCTTAAAGAACTCTGCGACCTTTACGGCGGAATCGCGGCGCGCGGATACGCGGACCATTTTTATTATTTCAACCAGATAACAAGCACGGCAAAAGCAAGCTCGGCTTTAAAAATCTCGCAGCTTAAAATAGACTCCGCAATCCAGAACGCAAAATATCCGTTCACTCCGAAATACGGAATCTCTTATATGATTCCTGAAAAAGACGGCGACATAAATTCCGGAAAAAAGACAATCCAGACGCTTATCGGCGAAGCGACAATGGCGAAAGAGTCGATAAAAAAGGACATAAATATAAACTCCGCGACTTACAACACAGATATGGCGGAAAAAGTTCTTCAGACACAGGAAATCGAACGCTGCATGGAAAAAGCGCTTGAAAACCAGGAATTCTATGTGCTTTACCAGCCGAAAATCGAGCTCAATTCGGACAAGATAATCGGCGCGGAAGCCTTGGCGCGCTGGCACAGTTCGGAGCTCGGCTATCTTACGCCTGACAAATTCATTCCGATTTTTGAAAACAACGGATTCATCAAGAAAATGGACTTTGAAATCTACGAGATAGTTTTCAGGTTCATCAAAAAGCAGCTTGAAGAGAAAAAGCCGATTGTTCCGATTTCGATAAATATGTCCAGAGTCCACATCGATGCAAGCGAATTCATAAAAGAATTTATGGAGAGGTTCAGAAAATACGACATTCCGACAAAATATGTTGAAATCGAAATTCTGGAGCGTTCTGTAAGCACAGAAAATTCGCTTCTCCTTGAAATAACAGACGAGCTTCACAAACTCGGCTTCTCTGTCGCGATGGATGATTTCGGCTCAGGCGAATCTTCCCTGAATATGCTGAACTCAGTTCCGATTGATGTCCTCAAATTTGACCAGAATTTTTTGAGGAACAATCCGAACGACCAGAAAAACGAGAAATTCATAACTTCGCTTGTGAACATGGCTCAGCAGCTGCACAAGAAAACCGTGTTTGAAGGCGTGGAGACTGAAAAGCAGCGTGATTTCCTAAAATCGATTAAATGCGATTCTGTCCAGGGATATTTTTACTCAAAGCCGCTTTCCGAAGACGACTTTGTCCAGTTCATGAAAGAGCATATTTAAGAAAATATAAAACTCTTAAAAAAAGCCGAAACCTGAATTGACAAGTTTCGGCTTTTTTTTAACCGCAGCCAGTTTTGAAAAATGATTAAAGTTTTGAAAGAGCAGCGTTTATCATCTTTGTTGCTTCGCCCGGATTTGCTTTTCCGTGCGATTCTTTCATAACTTGTCCCATAAGCCAGCCGACAACGTTTGTTTTGCCTTTCTTAAAATCTTCTATTGCTTTTGGATTTGATTCAAGAACTTTGTCTACAATCGCTTGAATTGCACCAACGTCCGTTACAACTTCCAAACCTTTTTCTTTGATGATTTCACTTGGCATTTTAAGCGTAGAAAGCATTTCGGCAAAAACTTCTTTTCCTTGCTTAGAAGTAATTTTTTTGTCCTCCAAAGCGTCGGCAAGTTCTGCAATATGTTCCGGCGTAATTTTTACATCGTTGATTGTTTCTTTCTTTTCGTTCAAAACCGCAAGAAGTTCGGCAATTATTAAGTTTGCAACTCGTTTTGGCGCTTTAGAAGAATCTGCGGCTTTTTCAAACCAAAGCGATAAATCTCGCGTGCTAGTTAAAACTTCGCTATCAAACTGAGTTAAACCAAATTCTTCTTGGAATCGAACACGCTTTTGTTCTGGAAGTTCGCCAACTTGTTCCGCCGCTTTTTCTACAAGTTCTGTGCTAACTGTAAAAGGCTTAATGTCTGGTTCAGTTGTAAAGCGATAATCAACAAACGAGTTTTTCGTTCGCATAATTTGAGTAACGCCGTTATCTTCGTCCCAGTTCATTGTGTTCTTAAATCCAGGATTAAATTCTTGTCGATTTTCTTGGAATTCTTTAAACTGGCGTTGCGCTTCGTAAGTGCAGGCTTCGCGAATTGCCTTAAAACTGTTCAAGTTTTTAATTTCGGAAATTGGCGTGTGGTAAAGTTTTCCGTCTTCCCAAACATTTAAGTTAATGTTTGCGTCGCATCGCATATTTCCTTCTTCAAGATTACCTTTTGTAACTTTTACGTAGCGTAAAATTTCCTGAACGGTTTGCATAAAAAGTGCCGCTTCGTCTGGACTTGTCATATCCGGCTTTGTAACAATTTCTATTAACGGAGTTCCAGAACGATTGTAGTCAATGTAAGAATGGTTTCCTTTTAAGTGAAGCGATTTTCCTACGTCTTCTTCCAAGTGGATTCGTTCAATTCTAACGCGGCGATATTTATTGTCTAAAATGCAAGGTTCGCCAATAAAATTGTTAGGACGGAACTTTGCGCCGCCCGGTTGTTCATCTTTTGGATAGTGAATTAACGGCAAATCTACAAATCCGTCTGTGCAAAGCGGCAAGTCGTATTGCGTAATTTGGTAGCCTTTTGCAAGGTCAGGATAAAAATAATGTTTTCGGTCAAACTTTGTAAAGCGTGCAATGTCGCAATTTAACGCAAGACCTGCAACTGCGCCAAGTTCAACGTAACCTTTGCTGATTCTAGGCATTGCGCCAGGAAGTCCCAAACAAACTGGGCAAACGCGCGTGTCCGGCATTCCGCCGTAACGATTTTCGCAAGCGCAGAACGCTTTAGTTTTTGTTAAAAGCTGTGTGTGGATTTCGCATCCAATTACAATTTCCCATTTATCTATTGCCATAATATTCTCCAAAATAA
>CAYYCU010000053.1:0-1436 GCA_964470415.1 uncultured Ruminococcus sp. | reverse complement strand
CACCCAGAATGGTCGTTTTCCCAAGCCTGTGCAATTTGTAGCAACTTTGCTTCGCTAAACATTGCGCCTGCAAACTGCATTCCAATTGGCATATTGTCTGTATTTTTTGCTCGTCCTGCCGGAACGCTAACCGACGGAATTCGCGCTAAGTTTACAAAAACTGTGTACATATCGCTTAAATACATTTCTAGTGGGTCATCAACTTTTTGACCTAACTTAAATGCTGGCGTTGGGCAAGTTGGGCAAAGAACAATGTCGTAAGTTTCAAAAAGTTTTGCCATTTCTCGCTGAATGCGTGCGCGAACAGTCATTCCTTTTTTGTAAGTATCGCCAGAAAATTGTTCAGAAAGAACGTAATTTCCAATTACAATGCGTCGCTTTACTTCCGGACCAAATCCATTTGAACGAGTGTCAACGAAAAGTTCATCGTAACCATGACCGTTATCAACGCGATTTCCGTAACGAATTCCGTCAAATCGGCTAAGGTTAGAAGCCGCTTCCGAAAGAGCAATTACGTAATAAGACGCAATAGAAGCGTCCAAAACAGGAAGACTAACTTCTTCTATAGTTGCGCCTTTTTCGCTAAACCATTTGCGTGTTTCGTCAAAAACCGCTTTTACATCGCTATCCAAACCTTTTGTTTCCAAAAACTGCTTTGGAATTGCAACTTTTAGCGACGACATATCTTTATAAGCAGAAAGATTTTTTAATTCGCTAACATTTGGTAAATCCGCGGAAGTATCGTCGTAAAAATCAACGCCAGCCATACAACTTAAAGGTGTTGCAATATCTTGCGGAGTGTGTCCCATAATTCCAACTTGGTCTAGCGAAGAACCGTAAGCAACAACGCCCCAGCGCGAAAGAACGCCGTAAGTTGGTTTAAGTCCGTAAATTCCGCAATAAGAGGCAGGAAGTCTAACAGAACCGCCAGTTTCTGTTCCAAGCGCAAACAATGCTTGATTTCCGCTAACCGCCGCAGCCGAACCGCCAGAAGAACCGCCCGAAACATATTCGCGGTTAAGCGGATTTCGCGTTGCTCCGTAAGAAGAATATTCTGTAGAAGAACCCATTGCAAACTCGTCTTGATTGCAACGACCAAGCGGAATTGCGCCCGCACTTTCCAAACGAGCAATAACAGTTGCATTGTAAGGCGCAACGTAGCCTTTTAATATTTTAGAACCGCAAGTAAGCGCGTGTCCTTTAGAACTAATATTGTCTTTATTTGCAAACGGAACGCCCAAAAGCGGCTTTTTTGCAAAAAGTTCGTCAAGTTTTCCCGCTGATTTTGCTTCTGCAATTTGGTTATCTGCGTCTTCCGCCTTTTTAATTGCGTCTGCATAAATTTCCAAAAATGCGTTCAGCGGCTTTTCAGAACCTTTGTCCGCCTCAAACGTTTCCGCCGATTTTTTTACCAATTCCGCGCTCGTAGTTTTTCC
>CAYYCU010000052.1:7768-9292 GCA_964470415.1 uncultured Ruminococcus sp. | reverse complement strand
TCGGCGGAAAGATTGCCGTGTAACAGCTCGTTGGCAAAGCCGCGAATCGAGACAATCGGCGTTTTGAATTCATGCGAAAAGTTGTTGATAAAGTCGTTGCGAAAAAGTTCAATGCCGTCAAGCTCCCGCACCATTTCGTTAAAATTGGTGGTGAGGGCTCCCATTTCGGAATGCGGATCATTGATAAGTTCCACCTGAACCTTAAAATTTCCTTTTTTGACTTCTTTTGTTGCACCAATCAAACATTTTAAAGGGTGCAGATAATATCGGCTCAAAAACCCGGAAAGCAGTGTACCGATGCCCACACAAATACAAAGTAACACCGCTACAAGGAACAGGGGATTTACCATTATGGCAAGGACGGGAGGGGTTTTGCGAAAGATGGTGAGCATCAAAATGCCTACCATCATGGTAAAGAGGACGGAGATGCTTAAGATTAAAAAAACAAATAAAGTCAAGCGCCAACGCAGTGTGTTGCGAAGCCGAATGGTGTTTGTTTCTTGCTCTTTTTCTTTCTTTCTCATTTTCATTTTTGCAAAACCGCCTTGTACCCCAATCCGCGCACGGTAACAATTTCAAAATCGGTGTTGTTGCGAAAACGTTCCCGAACGCGGCTGACATGCACATCTACCGTGCGTTCATCGCTTTCGCTGTCCATATCCCAAATTTCATCCATCAATTGACGGCGCGTATAAATTTTATTCGGATAGGAAAGAAGCTTAAAGAGCAGCAAAAACTCCTTTTGCGGAAGCTCCTGCATGCCCTCCGGCGTTTGTACGGAAAGGGAATCGTAAAGCAAGGTTGTTTTTCCAACCGTCAGCTTGCGCTCCCCGGCAATTTGCGCACGGCGGAGCAATGCGGCAATGCGCAAAATCATTTCTTCCTCGTCCACGGGCTTTACCATATAATCATCGGCGCCGATGATAAAGCCGCGCTTTTTGTCCTCCTGCGTTTCGCGGGCGGTTACCATAAGAATGGGAATGTTACAGCCTGCCGTTCGCAGTGTATGGGTAAATTCAAATCCGTCCATACGCGGCATCATCACATCGAGGATAATCAGGTCGATGTGTTTGCGGTCCATAATTTCCAAGGCTTCCTCACCATCGCATGCCGTGGTAGCTTCGTAGCCGTAGCGCGTAAGGACTGCCGACATTAAGCGGCGTACATTTTTATCGTCTTCTACAATCAGTATTTGAAACATGGTTGCCATTCCTTTGCTTTTATTTTTTCAACGTTAATCATATAACATCAACATGAACTCAATATCAACAAAACGCGGTTTTGAAAAAAAGATGAAAAAAGTCAATGCATTTCCGCTTTTTCGGGCTTTTCTTCAGCCGCTTGCTGTAAGATTTGTACATGAACCAGCGTGGCACGATGTGCTTCGGTTTTTACAACGCGTACCGTCAATCCTTCAAAGGTAAAAAGGTCATCGTTTTCCGGAATGCGTCCGAGTTTTTCGGCAATCCAACCGTTTAAGGTACTGCATTCCGTTTCCGGCGTGATATGAAAATAATCTCCGAA
>CAYYCU010000052.1:0-7668 GCA_964470415.1 uncultured Ruminococcus sp. | reverse complement strand
ACCAGCATTAAAAGCTCTTCCTGCGACATTTTTTGCTCGTTTTGCGGCTTTAAAAGCTTTGAGAGCAGTTTTTTCCAAAGTGCAAAAAGAGCGGTCAGCGGATAAAGTATCCAAAGGATAAATTGAATAATGGGAGCCGAAAACATGGCAAACTGTTCGGGGAAATCCTTTGCCAAGCTTTTCGGCGTGATTTCTCCGAAAATCAGAACCACAACCGTGATGACAATTGTAGAGACTGTGGCTCCCATTTTGCTGCCGCACAGCTCTACAAACACAATGGTTCCAATAGACGCCAAGGTAATATTTACCACATTGTTCCCAATTAAAATGGTAGAGAGCAAGCGGTTGTAATCCTCCGCCAATTTGAGCATCAAGGCGGCGCGTCTGTTTCCTTTTTCGGCAAGATTTTTGATGCGCGTTTTGTTGAAAGTGGAAAAAGCCGTTTCGGTTGCGGAAAAATAGCCGGAAATGATAAGGCAAACCAACATGATTACAATATTTGTAACGTTCATTCTAATCTCCTTCAAATGAAAAATCGTAAAAAACACAAAAGGCGTACCTACTCCCAAAAGGGCGTAGGTATGCCTTTTACAATAAGTTTAATTTTATATTTCCATCGCCATTGTCGCTGTCCATTAAAAACAAATCTCCTTTTGTGCTTTGATTCATTATAACATATTTTCGGTACAGCGTCAAGTGCTTTTTTATTATTTTTGTTCAATCATCGGAAATTGCTTTTCGCCTTTTACATTAATCCTGCCGATGTGGTATTATGCCAATTGTTATAAGAAATATAGGGAATATCGGAATCTTTGACCGGAAGAGGCTGATATTCCAACTCTTCAATGCGGTCGATGTTGCCGCTTGCATAGTCGTTCAAACGTTCTCTTACAGAGCGCAAACGTTCCGTCAAGCCGCCAATGCGAAGCTCCTGCGCAATAAAGCCAAAGGTTTTGTTTTCACGGTACCATTGGGTACGGAAGGACTTTAAGAACGCATTCAGCTCATCAATTGCAAACGGAATGTCCTCATTGGCAATTTTCTTTATCACTGCCAAATCGCCTTTTTGGTATGCTTCATACAACCGGCAACCCATATCGGCTTTTACCGACAGAACGCGGCAAAGCTTGCCGAGCGTTTCAAAGATGTATCCGAAGGTGGGGTGAGCGGATAAAACTTCCAGCTTTTCGGCGTTTTCGGTGTAAGCTTTTGCAACGGTAGCGGGGTTGCAATGACAATCCATAATGCGCTCCAGCGGATCGTTATAGAGCAAATATTTGCAGGGGTTTTGCGGATTGCGATAATTTTTGAAATCTTTTGGCGTTTCCGGCATTTCGTTGGGAAGGTCAAAAGTCATCAGCTCGCCAAATCCGATTCCAAAGCATTGTTGCGCTCTCATTTCCAAAAAGTCGTTGTCCACTTCTTTGGTTGCATAGCAACGCTCGGCGTTATAGAGCAAGCATGGCAGAATGGAGAATTGCGATGCCTCCGCACCGTTGTCTCCCCAGCCGGTTACGATAAGCTGGCGGATACCGTTTCGCTGACAAGCGTCCAAATGGCATTTTGTTGCTTGGAGCGAAAAACGGTTATGCGGTGCAAATCCCGACCATTTCCATGCGCCGTCCGCAAAAATAATGGGAGCGTTGAATTTTTTGTGACATTCCATCATATGGTCAAGCATGGCGGAATCCATTGTGTAATAGTCCCAGTAAACCAATTCAACATCCTTGGGGTATTTTGCAACAACGTCTGCCGGAATTTCTCCGTCTTTGGTGCAATACTTGCCGAATGCCATTCTGAAGAACATATCGCTCCACATCATGGGCACCATGCCGTATTTTTTGCAAATTTCAAGCACGCGCGTCAAGTGTTCCAGCATAACATCGGATGGCTTGCGATATCCGTTGCGCTTTAAATATTCTCCGCGCGCAAGCATATGCGCTTCATCCATGCCGATGTGAATGCGGCGGGAACGGAAGCAGGCCGCATTTTGCTTGATGATATCCTCTATCAATGCATATGTGCGGTCGTCTCCTACCATTAAAATATCTTCGGAGTCTTTAAAACCATCGAATTCCGGCCAACGGAGTGCCGTTGTTAAATGCGCCAGCGTTTGCACGCAGGGAATCAATTCAATTCCAAAACCGAACGCATAGTCGTCCAGTTCTTTCAGCTCTTCTGCGGAAAGACGTCCGCGCATATGTCCGAAGTAGGGATGATTGGGAAGCTCGTAAGTGTCTTCTGTATAGAGCATCATGGAATTGTATCCCATCAGTGCCAAATAGCGAATCATTTGCTTGGCGGCCGGCATGTTAAAGACCGCATTGCGAGACATATCTGCCATATAAGAAAGTAGGGAATAGGTTCCTTTTTCGCAAATCTCGTCACCGCCATCCAATACGCCGGACAGCAAGGACAACGAACGGAAAAACTCGGCCTTATTGGAATATGTAATGGCATAGTTTGCGCCTTTGCGGCAAACGGTAAGGGAATCGCCTTCGGTAACGGTTACCGTTGTTTCGGCGTCCTCCGAGATGCGGTACGGCAAATCGTTTTTGAGTTCATTCAGTTGTTTGGAAAGTGTGGAATCGGAAAGAAAAAATCGAATTGTTTTTTTCATAAAATCCTCCGTAAAAATTTATTTTTTAACCTTATCCGTAACGGATGAAAAGGAAAAGACGGTTTAAAGGGTTTCATTGTTTCCCAAAACGCGGCGCGCAGAGCGGACAAGCCGTTCCCGCAACCAATAAGGCTCAATCAAGCGGAAATCGGTTTCCAGCGAAAGGAGCAGGCCGATAAAGCGTTCAATGCTGTGAAATTCGCACATGTAACGGTCTTTCGGCAATTTTGCAATGACATATTGATTGAGTTCCAAAGCGGTCAGCTTGTTTTTTATTTCTACCGTTGCCGAATAGGGAATTTGCATTTGAATGATAGATTCATCTGCGGCAAGCTCTTGGCGGTCGGCATTAAATATTTCGGGAATGTACACGTCATCGTTGTCGGTGCTGAACAATACCGGCAAAACGTAGGACTGCGTATAATAAAACCCTTTGCGGCTGTTGTCGTATGCAATGGGCGCGCCCAAGTCCTTTTTTAAATATTGAAAGTCGCGCTGTGCTTGACGGTGAGAAATTCCAAACCGTTCTGCAAGGCGCTGGGCGTTAGGGTAGCTGTTCATGGTCATCTTTTTGTGTAACCACTGAATGCGCGTATTTGCGTTCATTTTGTATCCTCTCCCTCTTGCGTGTTTGCATCGGTTGTATCAACCGGCTTCTCGCCAATCGGCGGGTTATCGGATGCGGCAACGGGTTTTGCTTGATTGTTCAGCAACATTCGCAAACGGCTCAATGCGGTAAGCGTGATGCAAAAAATGAGCAGGGCACCTGCCGTATAGTCCACGCGTTTCAGCTTATCTACGCAAAACGCAATCGGGAGCGCAACGGCAGAAAGCGAGCCGAACGCAATCATCCATGTGCAAAGCGTCAAAAACAAACGCGGTTGCGGTCTCCACAGCAAATAACGCAACTCGCCGGTATAATAAACGGTAGCACAAAGCAAACCGAGCTGAACAAGTGTTTTGATGGGGGCATTCATTTCAACCGAAGCATCAAAATAGAAATACGCGGTCAGTACAATGCAGGAAAGAATTGCAAAAAAACCGATAAATGTCAATGCCGTGGTTCGGTTGTTTCTGAACTTTGGCAGGCTGATGAGAAAGCTGTATAACGCGGCAAGCAGAAGAAATCCCACACTGACACTTCCAAGCCACTCATATGCAGTGGTATGCGCAAAAAAAGATAAGAGGATAGAGGCGATTAAAAAGCCGATGGTAGCAGGTGTAAGGCAGGCTTTTTGGGAAAACGGAGAGGCGTTCGGCGTTGAAATTTTGGTTTTGCATGCGGCAACCGTTCCGAATATTGCGGCAAGAAGCGCAAATCCTGCGGCAAATACCGGCAAAACCGCACCGTCTTTAAAATAATTTGCAGAATTGTCGTAAACGGTTAAAACAGCAATGACCTGCAATAACGCGGATAGCAAGGAACATCCCGAAAACAGAATCCAAATAATATAATTCTTTTTAAGCCCTTGTTCCATTTTTTCATCCCTTTCCGAAAAAATTTTATGATATCGCGGTCTGATATCAATCGGTTCGTATATTTAATCTATTATATAATAAAAATGTGAATATACTGTGACTTTTTGAAAAAAAGAACGATATTTTATCTGCACGTTTTTACGGCAAAATTCGGTAAGCCTATTGAAAAGCGAACAGAGACTGTGCTATAATTGATATACACACAAACATAACTGTTGGGATTGGGAGAAAGATATGATAACTTATCAAACGGCAACCGTCTGTGACATAGAACCGATCTATCGGCTTTGCAAGCAGCTTATTGACGATTATGAAAATCTTGAAAGCATTGATTATGACAAAGTGCTGAAATGGGTTCGCAAGAAAATCGAAAGCTCCATTGATGAATATACCGCGGTATTTGTATCCGGCGAAAAAGCCGGCTATTACCGCTTTTATCAAAATGAAGAGGGCCAACATGAGCTCGATGACCTCTATATTTTTCCGGAATATCGGAATCGGGGAATCGGAACGGAGATTATTCAAAAGTGTTGCTTGTCGGTCAATGCCCCGGTGATGTTGTATGTTTTTATCAAAAACGAAAAAGCAGTTGCCCTCTATAAAAGGCTTGGATTTGAAATAATACGTACTGTCAATAACAGCAGGTACATTATGAAGAAAGAAAACAGAAAATATTACGAAGCCTATGAGGAACGCTACAAAACAGCGCATGCCAATGGTGTCAGCTGGGAAAATGATGTCCGCACGCCAATTGTGTTGGATACGCTGAAAAAATATCAAATTCAACAGCAACACCGTTTGCTGGAAATCGGATGCGGCGAGGGACGGGATGCCAAGGTTCTGTTGAATTGCGGCTATGATTTACTGGCAACCGATATTTCAAAAGAAGCGATTGCCTATTGTCAAAAACAGATGTCTCAATATGAGCGTCATTTTCGCGTTTTGGATTGCCTTTCCGAAGTATTGGATGAAAAATTTGATTTTATCTATGCGGTCGCCGTTATCCACATGCTTGTTCTCGATGAAGATCGCAAAGGATTTTATCGGTTCATCCGCAGTCACTTGCGGGAAAACGGAATTGCTTTGATTTGTACCATGGGCGATGGTGCGTTTGAAACCCAAAGCGATATTACTCAAGCGTTCACACTGCAAGAAAGAAATCACAAATCGGGCAAAATGATGGTCGCGGGAACCTCATGCAGAACGGTGTCGTGGGATACATTTGAAAAAGAAATTGCACACAGCGGCTTTACATTGGTCGAAAAGGGAATGACAAGCGTTCCTCCGAGTTTTGACCGTTTGATGTATGCTGTTGTAAAATGCAGAGATATGGAGCTTGGAAATGAAAATACAATATAAAAACTTAACCGTTCGTCAAGCCGAGGCTGCCGATGCAAAGCAGCTTGCCGCTTGGTGGAATGACGGGGCTGTAATGGCACATGCGGGCTTTCCGAACGGCTTGGGAATAAACGAGAAAAAAGTTATCGAAGGTTTGGGAAACGGCCGCATGGTCATTGAGGAAAGTGACCGCTTAATCGGTGAGTGCAATTACCGCGGCATCGCGGATGGCATTGCGGAAATCGGCATTAAGATTTGTGAAACCGATTGTCAGAACCGTGGCGTTGGAAGAAAGGTTTTGCGTATGCTGATTGGTTGGCTGTTTCAAAACGGCTATTCCAAAATTGTCCTCGATACCGATTTGACGAACAAAAGAGCACAGCACGTGTACGAATCGCTTGGCTTCCGCAAAGTGCGGACCAACATAGGTTCTTGGCGGGATCAGCTCGGTCATCTTCGCTCTTCGGTTGATTATGAGTTGGTTGAAAAGGATTTTATCGGTTATAAAAGAGATTGACTTCTGTACCGGAGCGCAACCGCAAGCGACCGAGCTGACTTTTTTTCAAAATTTTGGCTTTCGTTTTTTTCTGCAATACCAAAATGCCGATAAATTCCTTAAATTTTTTGCAAAAAAGGAACACGCGGAAGAGTGTTTGTAAAAAGAATTTTGAAAAAATGTTCAATATGCACATAATTCTTTCTTAATATCGCGCAAAAATCTATTATTTGAACACAAAAAAGGTGTTGCAATTTTATGAATATTCTGATATAATATAAAGGCTTGATATGCGATGAAGCGAAAGGTTGCTGCGAGGGGACGCCCAAGCAGGTAATTTTCGCAGAGTATGTCCGTTTAACCGGGCGAAAGGTTTTACCGAAGCATAAACGGCGCAAACGTGCGCCGGAGCCTTGCGGCTTGATTGTATTGCTTTCAAATCCCGGATTTGTTCTGTGCGGGCGCGTGAAAGGCCGCGCGGAATAAATTCCGTGTTTTTTTAGGGCGCGCAAGAAACGCACGGGGCGGTGTTGTAGGAGAGCCGACCTTGCCAAAATGGCGGCCTGCCGACAAACTCTTCATTATTTGTAATAGGAGCCGCAGGCGAGCAAAATCTTGATAAGGAGGCAAAAAGCAATGGCAGTGAAAGAGAAGATCAGAGTAAGATTGAAGAGCTACGATCACGTTTTGATTGACACCGCAGCAAAGAAAATTGTTGAAGTGGCAACCAGAAACGGTGCTCAAGTTTCCGGTCCTATCCCGCTTCCGACTGAAAAGGAGATTATCACCATTCTCCGCGCAGTTCATAAGTATAAGGATAGCCGCGAGCAGTTCGAATATCGCACTCACAAGAGACTGATCGATATCATGAAACCTTCTCAGAAGGTTGTGGATGCTCTGATGAGTGTAGAGCTTCCCGCCGGTGTTGAAATCGAGGTTAAAATCTGATATCAAGCACCTTGAAAAACACCAAAACAAAGACAACAGCCGAGTTGTTGACCGTTACGGTCGAAATGTTCGGTAACTTTGTAAGTCATGTTGGCGCTGACGGCGTCAACCAATAATTTACAGGAGGAAAAACAAAATGAAAAAGGCTATTATCGGTAAAAAAATCGGTATGACGCAAATCTTTGATGAGATTGGCAATGTCATTCCCGTAACCATTATCGAAGCGGGCCCGTGCGTAGTCGCACAAAAAAAGACCGTTGAAAAAGACGGCTACAATGCACTCCAACTTGGATTTGCCGAAGTAAAGGAGAAGCATTTGACCAAGGCTGAAAAAGGCCATTTTGATGCAGCAAACGTTCCCATGAAGAAGCACCTCAAGGAATTCCGCCTTGATGATTGCTCTGCAAACGTAGGCGACTTCATCACCGTCGATACCTTCGCCGCAGGCGACAAGGTCGATGTAACAGGTATGACGAAGGGCCGCGGTTACACCGGTGCAATCAAGAGATGGAATTTGCACATGTTGGGCAAAACACACGGTATCGGTCCGATTCACCGTCAATCCGGCTCCATGGGTGTTATCGATCCTGCAAGAATCTTCAAGAATAAGAAGATGGCCGGTCAGTACGGTAATGAAAAAGTAACGGTTCAAAATCTGAAGATTGTAAAAATCGACAGCGAAAAGAATCTGATTGCAATTAAGGGTGCTGTTCCCGGCGCCAAGGACGGAATCGTATTTATCCGCGATTCTGTAAAAGCGTAACGGAAGGAGGAAATAAACAATGCC
>CAYYCU010000051.1:0-9386 GCA_964470415.1 uncultured Ruminococcus sp. | reverse complement strand
TTGGCAAATGCCCTCCGATGCGGCAGCGGCTCTCTGGCTTTCCGAAGCCGAAAAACTGTAATATTTTATCCTGCCGAAGCGGGGAAATAAAATTTTCGGTAACTCGGATGAGAATGATTGAGCATCAGACTTTCTTGAGTCTTTATGTATTGATACATTATTATTTTAGAAGGTTTTTATGGAATGGAATTTCTTTTTTAGACAATTAGATGAGGGAATCAGTATCGATGAAACTTGCTTCTATTTTTCAGATGATCCAAATGAAATCGAACATTATTTAGGCTATCTTCCAAATTATAAGAAACCGTATTGGGTAGGATATTGTGATGTCGAAGGTGGATGTGAATTTGATTCAGCAAAAGAATTGGTGGACGCACCGATATTTGACGGTAAGTCCCTCCGTGAACGATGGAATGTTGTTGTAATATGCAGTATTGAGGGATGTCGTTTAGAAGATTGGATAGAGTCATTTCCTCATAAATAAAAAGAATACTTTGGAGTTAGAAAGATAAGTAAATATATTCTAAAACAAGTAGCTCTATTCGCGAAAAATACAAATCTTGTTATAGATATTGATTAGAAACGGAGGCACATCAAATGGCAAATAATGATTTGTTGGTTTTGAATGAACTGACCGAGTCCGGCAGTAGTTTACGTTCGAACATTCAAGTTGAACACACCCTTGCGGAAATAAAAGACACTTACCAAACCTCACCACTTGCGAAAATTACTTTTTCTGAACTCGTAGATCTTGGAGGTTCTTTTGCTGGGTTGGCGCAAACAATGGCAGCACCGGCAACCGAGGGACTGTATCGCTGTGTATTCCCTAAAGGAGTAACCGGAACGCTGGCTATGAAAGACGGAGCGTATCTAGGAGCGATTATGAACAATGGAATTGTGGGGCAAGCGCGTTGGACTCCCGTTGAAACGCTTGTAAATCAGACCAGCGTTCAAATTGCACTTGTGGCTGTTGCTGTTCTTGCGGTTGTTAAACAACTTCAAGACATTAAAGACGGTCAGAAAGAGATCATCGGTATTCTTGAGCGTGATAAAAAATCTCAACTTCTTGCTGACTATGACTTGCTTGCATTCTATATGGACGAGTACAAGTTTTATTGGGAGAACGAGGCAAGCCTTGTTGTAAATCTGAATCAAGTCAAAAACATTAAGCGCAATGCGATGAAGGATGTTCGTTCCTATACCGAGCAGATTGAAGGTATGCTTTCCGCAAAGAAGAGCATTTTGAAAATGCAGACTGCATCAAGCAAGATTGGACAGCTCCTTGATCGCTTTGTTCATTACAAATTGGCACTCTATGTATTCGCTTTGTCTGAATACATGGAAGTCATGTTGTCAAAGAATTTCCAAGCCGAGTATTTGGATAAAATTGAAAATGAGATTCGAGAAAATGCCATGAGATTCTGCGATCTCCACACCACTTGCTTCGACAAGATTGAATTGCTTAAAAAGGAGGCAGTAACTACTCATGCGGTCAACAAACTAGCCAATGTCTCTCGCACGATGGGCAACTTCATTGGTAAAATTCCTTTGGTAAAGGAAGGCCATATTGATGAGTTCCTGATTGGTGTTGGCGATTCCATCAGCGATGCAGAAAAGAAACAGTTGGAGAAAATGCTGGCATTCTTCATTCAGTACAAAGACAGTGGACTGAATCCGATTGCCGAACACATTGCAACAATCAACCAATTGTCCAACCAGCCTGTTGTGATGTCCTATGACAAAAAAGTCCTTTGTTTTCACGAGCTTAAAGCGGCTGTATAAAAGGAAACAAAAAATATTGCAAAGCAGGTATTAAAGAGCCATATTATAAAGATCTTTTTATCAATAGTGTCAGGGTAGAAAAAATCTGACAAAAAGATAAAGTAATTATTAAGAAGCACAAGAAAAGCGACACGAAGCAAAGTAGCGCTCTTCGATTCTATAATAGATGTTTGCTTTATCTCAACATTTATTATAGAACCTTTTTTAGAACCAAAAAGAGAAAAAAGACTATGCGTAGCAATACGTGTAGTCTTTTTTGATAGAAAAAAGCAGATTTTATCGGAAAGACATGCGCAGCGGTCTGCCATATAATGGCTGAATAATGCAATGTATGCCGCGGCAATACTTCTCTTGAAAAGAAAAACGGGGTTTTAAGGGATGTATTATAACAAAGTGGAAATCTGCGGTGTGAACACCTCTCAACTTAAGATTTTGACCGATGAAGAAAAACGCGAGCTTTTAATCAAAACGCGTGCAGGAGACGAGGATGCGAGAAAGGAGCTGATTAGCGGCAATTTACGGTTGGTGCTTTCCATTATTCAACGCTTTGCCGGAAGGCGCGAAAACCCGGACGATCTTTTTCAAGTAGGATGTATCGGCCTGATTAAAGCGGTAGACAATTTTAATATCGACATGGATGTAAAGTTTTCCACGTATGCCGTTCCGATGATTATCGGAGAAATTCGGCGCTATCTTCGGGATAACAATGCGGTACGCATCAGCCGTTCGGTGCGCGATCTTGCTTACCGTGCACTGCAGGCGCGCGAGGAGCTGATAGCCATTAAAGAAAGTGAACCGAGCATAGAGGAAATTGCATTGCGCCTGGGCGAAAAAAAAGAATCGGTTATGCAGGCTATGGAGGCCATTGTGGAGCCCATTTCACTTTACGAACCGGTTTATAACGACAACGGTGATGCCCTGTATTTAATGGACCAATTGGCAGACAGCTCCGGCGGGGATGAGGTCTGGTTGGAAAATATTGTACTCAAGCAAGCCATGAGCCGCCTCAATGAGCGAGAACGAAAAATTATTGACCTGCGTTTTTACCGCAACAAAACACAAATGGAGATTGCGGAGGAAATCGGTATTTCTCAAGCACAGGTTTCACGTTTGGAAAAAGCAACGCTTGAAAAAATACGCAAACAGCTGTAAAGTCAAAAAGCCGAGAGAGAAACCCGAAAACAGGGTTTTCTCTCTCGGCAAAATGAATATTCAGTATAGATTTACTTTTCGGTTGCCGCTTTTCGGCATTACATCAAAGAACGGTACAGCGCCATAATGTCTTCAAGGGTTGGATCCTTGGGGTTGCCCGGACGGCATGCGTCTGCCATTGCCGATTCGGAGAGGAAACGAACGTCCTCGTCCTTTACAATTGCTTTCAAATCCTGCGGAATGCCGACATCCTTGGAAAGCTGCTTTACTGCTTCCACTGCCGCACGGCGATATTCTTCCTGCGACATCTTTTCGGTTCCCTCTACGCCCATTGCTTTGGCAATGTCACGGTATTTTTCGCCTGTTTCAGATGCATTGTATTCCATTACCGTGGGGAGCAAAATTGCGTTTGCAACACCGTGAGGGGTATCGTAAAGTGCGCCGAGGGAATGTGCCATGGAATGCACAATGCCGAGTCCGACATTGGAAAATCCCATGCCTGCAATGTACTGTCCGAGTGCCATGCCTTCGCGGCCTTCTTTGGTATTTTCCACCGCGCCGCGCAGACTCTTGGAGATTAATTCGATTGCCTTCAAATGGAACATGTCGGTCATTTCCCAAGCACCTTTGGTAATGTATCCCTCAATGGCATGCGTCAGCGCATCCATACCGGTTGCGGCTGTCAAGCCTTTGGGCATGGTGCTCATCATATCCGAGTCGATAATGGCAACTACGGGAATGTCGTGTACGTCAACGCAAACGAATTTTCTCTTCTTTTCCACATCGGTAATGACGTAGTTGATGGTAACCTCTGCCGCCGTGCCCGCAGTCGTGGGAATGGCAATAATCGGAACCGATGGATGCTTGGTAGGAGCAACGCCCTCCAAACTTCTGACATCGGCAAATTCCGGGTTGGCGATGATGATGCCGATAGCCTTGCAGGTATCCATGGACGATCCGCCGCCAATGGCAATCAGGTAATCCGCACCGCTCTTTTGATATGCCGCAACGCCGTGCTGTACATTTTCAATGGTGGGGTTGGCTTTGATGTCCGAGTAAATTTCATAAGCAAGTCCTGCGGCGTCCATGACATCGAGCACCTTTTGCGTGACACCGAATCGAATCAAATCCGGATCGGAGCAAATCAAAGCTTTTTTCAGACCTCTTCCATTTACCTCACCTACGATCTCCTTAATAGAGCCGGCACCGTGATACGAGGTTTCGTTTAAAATAATTCTTCCCATTTTTTCTTCCTCCTGAATTTTTATAAAATTTTAATAATAATTGATTTGACTGTGGATTTTACGGCTGCACCAAAGCGAAAAAGACATCTTTACAACGCGCTGCAATTTCCCGCACCTCTCGTTTGGATTGTCCCGAATAGGTGCGCAAATCGGCCGCAATGCCGTATGCTTCCATTCCGAGCTTTTCCGCAATGTAAACAGCACGGTAAAGATGATAGCGTTGGGTTACAATTAAGATGCGCTTTCCGGCAAATTGCTTTGACAGGTTCGATATGCTTTCGTAAGTGGAAAGTCCCATTGGATCCACCAAAATGGCTTCCTGCGGAATCCCCGCTTCCATAGCGGCCTTTTTCATGGCACCGACCTCATCATAGCAATTGGGCGCATAACTGTCTCCGCTCATCAAAACGGTCTTGCAAAATCCGCTTTGATACAGGGCAATCCCTGTTTTTACACGGTCCTCCAGCATGTGGCTCATACGACCGTCCGGCATAACTTTACAGCCGAGAACCAAAATGCAATCAAACTCGGTGTCCATGTTTTTCAATTCTTCAACCGTAATGATTTGCTTTTCGGTTTTGTCGCAGACAGCCGTGCTGACGGTCAAAGCCAATCCCAAAAGCAAGCCGATACAACAAAGCAGAGCACCGCCGATTCTCGGCAGATATTTTTTTGTTTGGTTGCCGACTGTACGCGCAATCCGCCGCCACGGAATACGCAAAACATATCCCAAAGCGGAATGCCGAAAAACCTTTTTTATACGTGTGGCAACGGTATGCCGCCATACATAAAATTTATTTTCTTTTTCTTGTTCTTCTTGCTTGCGTTCTTTCAGTAAGAAAGCCCCCTTTCGGTAAAAAGCCTTACAGTAATTAGTATATCAGAAACCTGTGAAATTGTCAAGAAAAACAAAAAAGAAATTGAATTTGTGGGGAATATATGTTATAATAGACGCGTAAAGCCGACAAAGTCGGCTTGGGCTTACGCCCCATGCGGACTGTCGTCCGCCGCGTCTATTGACGGCTTCGCAAAAATGTTTGCGTAAGCACACATTTTTATTTCACGTGTTCATTACGTAAAGAAAATAATTACATAAAAGGAGAATCAAAATGGTTAAACACATGATTGTTTGGAAATTTAAGGAGGAGTTGGAGGATAAAGAAACAAGAGCCGAGGAGATTCGGCAGGCCTTGGAGGCGCTGGTAGGACAAATTGACGGGCTTTTGGAAATGCATATTTTAACGCAAGGGCTGTCCGGTTCTTCCGGAGACTTGATGATGGATTCTTCCTTTGCGGATGAAACTGCGTTGGCGCTTTATCAAAAACATCCGTTGCATTTAAAGGTTGCAAACGGCTTGGTTCGCCCCTCTATGGTACAGCGTTTATCATTTGATTATAAAGTATAAGGCACTGCGCGTTGACTGCAAACCGAGGTGCCGCGCGGCATGAAAAACGGGATTGACCTGTGAGGGTTCAATCCCGTTTTTCATTACAGATATTTACGGCTTTATCTCAAGCATTCAAGTTGAGACAGCGCCGTACGGATTATGCTTGAAATTTTTTGTTGTATTCGTTAATTGCCTGTTGAATGATTTTTTCGGCTTCTTCCTTGCCAAACAGCGTTTTGACGGCGGTTTGTTTGTTTTCCAGCTGTTTGTAAACCGTAAAGAAATGCATAATTTCATCAAAAATGTGAGAGGGAAGCTCATCCATGGAGGAAATGCCGAGATAAGTGGGATCGGAAAAAGGAATGGCAATAATTTTGTCGTCCATTTTTCCGTCGTCAATCATGCGCATAACGCCAATGGGATAGACGCGAATCAGCGTGAGCGGATAAACCGGCTCGGAACAAAGCACCAAAACATCGAGCGGATCTCCGTCATCGGCAAAGGTGCGCGGAATAAAGCCGTAATTGGCAGGGTAGTGCGTGGAAGTGTAGAGAATGCGGTCCAGCTTGAGCAACCCGGTGTATTTGTCCAGCTCGTATTTGCACTTGCTTCCTTTCGGAATTTCAATAACGGCTGTAAAATCGGAAGCGGTAACTTGTTCGGGATTCATGTCATGCCAAATGTTCATAAGGCCTCTCCTTTTTATAATTAAAATAATTCTAATTCTTTGTTTTTGCGCTTATTTTATATATTCAAACTCAAAATCATAGATTGAAACGGTGTGTCCCTCTCGGCAGCCTTTTTCCTCCAGCGCTTCAAAGACGCCGCTTTTTTGCAAAACGCGTTGGAAGAAATTCAAGGACTCATAGTCGCTGAAATTGATTTGCCCCATAAGATGAAACAGCCATTCGCCCTCCACAAAAAAGGTATCGTTTTCACGCCGAATAACGGTTTCTTTGCCGCCGCCCGTATAGGCGTCCTCCGGCGCATATTCCTGCTCGTAAATTTTCATGGGCGGGAGCTCTGCCAGGCGTTGCGTCACCAAAGCAATCATGTTGTCCAAGCCCTCTCCCGTGGCGGCGGAGATATAAAGCAGATCCCAGCCGTTTTCCTCGACGTATGCTTCAAAGGCGGGAATATCAACCGTTTCACGGTCCAGCGCATCGGTTTTGTTGGCGAGAATGATTTGCGGACGTTCTGCCAAAGCCGGGGAATAGCGTGCCAATTCGCAATTGATTTTTTGAATGTCCTCAATCGGATTGCGCCCCTCAAAGCAGGAGATGTCCACCACGTGCAGGAGCAATCTGCAACGGTCGATATGGCGCAAAAACGCGTGACCGAGGCCTGCACCGTCGGCGGCACCTTCAATCAGTCCGGGAATATCCGCCGCAACAAATCCGCGTTCGCCGCCCGTGCGGACAACGCCGAGATTGGGCGAAAGCGTGGTAAAGTGGTAATCTGCAATTTTGGGCTTTGCCGCACTGATGCGTGCCAAAATAGAAGATTTTCCAACGCTGGGATAGCCGATGAGTCCAACGTCCGCCAGCATTTTCAGCTCCAAAACGACTTCGCGCTCCTCGCCCGGCGTGCCGTTTTTGGCAAACATGGGAACCTGGCGCGTGGGGGTGGCAAAATGACGGTTGCCCCAACCGCCGCGGCCGCCCTTGCAGGCAATGTAGTCGGCGCCGTCCTGCTCGGACATGTCGTGCATAATTCTTTCGGTGGCGGCGTCCTTAATCAGCGTGCCGGGCGGAACCAAAATCAAAAGGTCCTCTCCGTTGGCGCCGTGGCATTTTGCCCCCTTGCCGTCACCGCCGCGCGCGGCAATGAATTTGTGCTTGTAGCGAAAGGCAAGGAGCGTATTGGAGCCCTCGTCCACGCGGAACACAATGTTTCCGCCGCGGCCGCCGTCACCGCCGTCCGGACCGCCCGCCGCTACGTATTTTTCGCGGCGAAAAGAGACGGCGCCGTTTCCGCCATCTCCTGCCTTGATATAGATTTTTACATTATCAACAAACATGTTATTACGCTTTCCGAAGAGGCTTTGGCGCTCTTCTTTGGAGTGATGTTTCCGCCTGTTATTCCGCCGTGTCTCCCTTCATGCGGATAATCAGCTTAATCGGCGTGCCGTAAAAGCCGAAGGTCTCGCGCAAACAGTTTTCAATAAACCGTTGGTAGGAAAAATG
The DNA here is from genome assembly GCA_964470415.1 of uncultured Ruminococcus sp. GTDB lineage: Bacteria > Bacillota > Clostridia > Oscillospirales > CAG-272 > UMGS1865. The sequence goes on along the minus strand of CAYYCU010000051.1, from coordinate 1,634 downwards.
GAACAGTTGAATATTGTTGCAGAAGATAACAAAGGTGGGCGGCGCAACCGAAATTTGCGTCATGTAATAGATTTTTAAGCGTCTGCCCTTGTCGGACGGCGGCTGGACGCGAATCATGGCGTCTCCCAGCACATCGTTGAGCATGCCGGTGGTAATTCGCATGACCGATTGATTGTGTACGTAGGTGATGCGTTCAAACAGATTTTCCACGCGCTGTCCCGTTTTTGCCGAGATGTAGAGAATGGGCGAGTAGGGCATGTAGCCGAGCGCGGTGCGGATTTTGTTGTTGAACTCGTTTACCGTGCTGTTGTCCTTTTCAATCAAATCCCACTTGTTTACTACAATTACGGTTGCTTTGCCCGCCTCGTGCGCAATGCCGGCAATTTTTTCGTCTTGTTCGGTAATGCCGGTGGAGGCGTCAATCATCAAGAGGCATACCTGTGCGCGTTCCACCGCCATATGTGCGCGCAACACGCTGTAATGCTCGATTTTATCATTGATTTTGGATTGGCGCCGTATGCCTGCCGTATCAATAAAGGTGAATTTTCCGTATTGATTTTGAACCTGCGTGTCCACCGCATCGCGCGTGGTGCCCGCAATGTCCGAGACGATGAGGCGGTTTTGACCGATCAGCTTGTTGATGACCGAGGATTTACCGGCATTCGGCTTTCCGATAACCGCAACGTGAATGCTGTCGTCCTCCTCCTCTTCGTCCGTCCAGTCGCCCAGCGCGTCAATGCAGGCGTCCAGCAGGTCGCCGGAGCCGCTGCCGTGAATGCCGGACACCCCAATCGGCTCCCGGTCAAAACCCAGCTCGTAAAACTCGTAAAATTCCATGGGCGGCTCTCCGATGCTGTCGCATTTGTTGATGCAGGGAACCACCGGCTTGCCGCTTTTTTTCAGCATGACGGCAATGTCGCGGTCATCGGCTGTCAGCCCCGTGCGGACATCGCACATAAAGACGATCACATCCGCATGCTCCACCGCAATTTCGGCTTGCAGGCGCATTTGGCGCAGAATGACGTCATCGGTTTTGGGCTCAATTCCGCCCGTATCAATCAAAACCATTTTTTTGCCGCGCCATTCGGTCTCCCCGTAGATGCGGTCGCGCGTTACGCCGGGCGTGTCCTCCACAATGGAGCGGCGCTCACCGATGAGCTTATTGAAAAGTGTACTTTTGCCAACGTTGGGACGTCCCACAATGGCGATAACGGGTTTTGCCATGAATGATAAAATCCTTTCTATTTTTCCTGAATTCCGAGCAATGCGCAAAGCAACTCCGCACCATCGCTTTTGGAGGCGCGTACGGGAATGCCGCCGAGACGTGCGGAGAGCTCCGCGGGCGTCATGTCATCGAGAAAGACGTCTCCGTCTGCGCGGAGCATGACGGCGGGAAAGAGCAATTCGTCCCCCAAATTTTTGCCTGCCAGCTGTTCGCTGACGTCCTTACCCGTCAAAAGTCCCGCAACGGTGATGCGCTCGCCGAAAAAGTGATTGATGATTTTGTGCACGTGAACCGTTAAGCCCGGCACCCGCGCCTGCAGGCGGCCGCAAAGCGCGGCAATGTGGTCGTATGCCGCAACCCCCGTGGCAACCGAGACCGTGCGCGGCGCATGGAATTTTTGCAAATTCTC
>CAYYCU010000050.1:5518-9386 GCA_964470415.1 uncultured Ruminococcus sp. | reverse complement strand
CGTTACGGATATGGACGGTTTGATTGCCATGCTTTATGAGTATCGGGTAGGCGATAGCGTTACCTTTACCGTGTGGCGTCGGAACCAAGAGGTAGAGGTTTCCTTGACGCTCGGCGGTTGATTGCTTTCCCGGCAAAACGTGTATGCAATCACAAAAATGATATTCGCTTGATCAATCAAAAAAGAATCCTTCGCAGGTTACCGTTCGGTACCCATACGGAGGATTCTTTTGATTGTACGCGTCTATGTTGAAATCGGGGACGAAACCGAACGGGCACTTGCGGTGTTTGCATTTGCCGTGTCGGCGTGAGTCGGCTTTTTTCTGCTTTTTGTATGCTTGCCGCGGCGTTTTCTTTTGGGAGCTTGCGTCATATCATGGATGCAATCGGGAAATGCCTGAAACAGCATTTGCGGCGTTACGTGCTTGAACCTGCAAATTGCACGCAACAGCAGCATGGTTGCATATGCATCGCCATCGCTGCGGTGTCGGTTTTCTGGTTCTTCTCCGCACCATGCCTGCACATAGCCGCCAAGTCCGTGTGCCTCCGTATGTTCCCGCATTTCTTTGCACAGCCGTTCGGTGTCAAAGCAACGGCAGGGAAAGAGCGGCAGGTTATAGCGCTTGCAGGCGGCGCGTAAAGCGCGCAGGTCATTGTCGACAGCAAAGCCTACGGCAATGTCGGCATCTTCAAACAAGCGGCAAAGAGTTCCGTAACAATCCGTAAAATCGGGCGCATTTTCTACCTGTTCCTTGGGGTATGCCAAAATGTGCTTTTCCACATATTCGTTCCACGGTGCTTGCGGGTTGATTAACATATCGGTTGGAGGTATCAGAATGTGAAATGCCTCATCGGTTACAAGATAGCCCAAAGAATAAATGGAGCCGGCAATCTTTCCGTTTGCAAATTCCATGTCAAAAAACAAAAGCTTCATCGTTCGCAGCGCTCCTTCCTTTTTTCTCTTTTTATTGTAGCATGTTGCGGATTGAATTTGATTTCGTTTTTGTAAATATTTTTTCGTATGATAGCAATTTGTCGTTTTTGCGGCAAACGGAGAACGCGTAAATGTGCCGTTTTGGATTCGTTGCTTTTTATAAATCGCTCGCCGTAAAAATCCAAGTTCGGCGTTTTTTTGTCGGCTGTCGGCACAAAACGCGCAAGCCAATGCATAAAACTTCCTTTTTTGTCGTTTTTGGAATTACATTTTTTCTTGACCTGTTTTCAATTTTATGGCATAATGAAGCAAGGATGTAAAAAAACCGATTGGAGGAGGTTAAAAATGAAGTCTCAATCCCCAACCGCAATGGTTGCGCTGGCAATTGTATTTGCCACCGCATTGGCACTTTGTGTTGCACTGCTCTGCATGGCGCTTTTTCAGGAGGAACCGACCGAGCCGAACCCCGATTTCACCGATGCGGAGACGGCGGAACGCTCGAATGCTACCGATGATACGTCCGCTCCGTTGCTTCCCGAAACGCCGGGCGCTTTGCGTTATCTTTCGGCAGGAGATGGAACATGTACCTTAATCAGTGTTGGCAGCTGTACCGATGCGTGCGTAGTCATTCCCGAATTTTCGCCGTCCGGAGACCGTGTGGTTGCCATTGCCGACCGTGCTTTTTACGGCGCTTCCTCGGTGACGGCGGTGCAAATTCCGTCCACAGTCAAGGAAATCGGCAGTTTGGTGTTTGCCGCATGTAATAACTTGGTGTACATATCGGTCAGTCCCCAAAACACGGCATACTGTGATTTGGACGGGGTACTTTATACGGCAGACCGCCGCGTGCTGTTACAATATCCGCCCATGCGTGCCGGCAATACGGTTTATATTGATGCCGTTACGGTGGAAATTGCGCAAATGGCATTTTATCAATGCGCATATCTGGAGCGCGTTGCGTTTCACGGCTCCGCCGCAAAATGGGAGGAAATGCATATCGGAAGCAAAAATTACAGCTTGATTGCGGCCGCCAAAAGCTTTGACGGCGATGTCGCTTTATCATAATAAAAACCGACCGCGTTTTCCAAACGGAATGCCGCGGTCGGCTCTTTTCGAAAAGCGTTTTGCTCTTCTTGACAGCGTGTACAATTATTTGTACTTGCGCTTTCTGGCTGCTTCAGATTTTTTCTTGCGTTTCACGCTGGGCTTCTCATAGTGTTCTCTCTTGCGAAGCTCGGTGAGGACGCCGGAACGGGCGGTTGCACGCTTAAAGCGACGAAGAGCGCTGTCCAGAGACTCGCCTTCCTTAACTCTGATTTCTGCCATTGATATCCCTCCCTCCACCGGTAAACAAGAGATAATATGCGGGGAATTTTCCCAAAACAAAATTATCTTTCTGAATTATACACGATTTTTGGCTCCGTGTCAAGTGCTTTTTCTGTTTTTTTTCATATTTTTTGCTTTTGAAGCCCAATCAAGATGTTATTTGCGCCTCTAACCGGCTCAAAACGGTTTGTATTTCCGAAAGATTGGACGCATGCATCAGCTCCGCGCGCGCCGCGGCGGCACCGCGAATGCCGTGCAAATACCACGCCATATGCTTGCGCGATTCCGGAATGCCAACGGCTTCTCCTTTGTCCGCAACCAATGCCTCGGCATGTGCCAATGCCTGATGCAGCCGTTCGGATACGGTAGGCGGTATGTATGGCTTTTTTTCCATTGCCGCACGAATTTCCGCAAATATCCACGGATTTCCCTGCGCACCTCTTGCAATCATCACACCGTCACAGCCCGTTACTTCCGGCATGCGGAGCGCATCGGAGGCGGAAAAAATATCGCCGTTGCCGACAACGGGAATTTTTACGGCCTCTTTTACACGGCGGATAATATTCCAATCCGCTTGCGGTGCATACATTTGTTCCCGCGTTCTGCCGTGTACACAAATCATTTTTGCGCCGGCCTGTTCCAACCGCTTTGCCAATTCTACGGCATTGATATTGTTTTGATCCCACCCGGCGCGGATTTTTACCGTAATGGGAAGCTTTACGGCGTCCGACATTGCACGCACGATTTGCGCGGCGAGTTCGGGATTTTTCATCAATGCCGCGCCTTCGCCGTTTGCCACAATTTTCTGCATGGGACAGCCCATGTTGACGTCAATTGCAACCGGCGGAATTTCTCCGCATGCGCCGCGGTATTCTCCGCTTTCCAACAGCTGTGCGGCTTGTGCCATAAATGCGGGTTCCGCGCCGAACAGCTGGACAGCCATGGGTGCTTCATCTCGCATAACAGCCGCCAAAGGCGCGGTGCGGACGCGCATATCGGCAACCGGACGCCGACATTCCTGCTCATAGCAAAGTGCTTTGGCCGAAACCATTTCACTGGTGGTGTATTCCGCACCGTATTTTCGTGCCAATCGCCGAAAAACACGGTCGCTTACACCTGCCAGCGGAGCAAGAAAAAGTCCGTGCGGAATTTCAATATCGGATATTTTCATAAAAAAGCCTTTTCGGGCAGAGCCCGCCTCTTGAAAAATTTTGTGCTTTCATTGTATCACAGCGCCGTTCAAAAGTCAATCTTTTTTTATCCGCTTTACCGCGGCGAAATAATAAAAAATTGAAAAAATTGTAAAATATATATGGAAGTGTTTACAAATGAAAAAAAGTATGATATACTATTAAAATAGGATTTGTATGCAATGGGAAAGGAATGAAAATGATGAACCGTATGTCAAACGAACAGGAGTATGAGAATGTTTGGGCACATAAAGAAGCGCTTCCGCACGTCTCGGTAAAATGGCAGATAGCGGCGGCAATTGTTTGCTTTTTGTGTGCGCTTGCCATTCCGTTCTGCTCTTCGTTTTTCGTTTCGCTGGCGGTTATGGTATTGTTGTCGGTTTATACGGCAATTGCATCGAGATCTCCGTGGGCGGTTT
>CAYYCU010000050.1:2738-5418 GCA_964470415.1 uncultured Ruminococcus sp. | reverse complement strand
CCGGCTCTTGTCGTGATGCTTTGCAGTGTTTTGGCATATGAGGCGCATGCGTTGTTAAATTCCTTTTACCGGTCGTCCGGATTGCAGTGCGTTTTAACACGGGAAGCATGTGTGCTGACGATCAGCCCGACTGCTGCCGTTATTTACGCCGTGACCTTTATTTTGGTATTGGTGTTGCCGTCCTCTACGGTTTTTTCTGCCACCGTGCAAAATCTTTGTCTGATTTTAATGCCGGGGCTTTGCTTGGTTGGCGTACGGGGTTTGTTTACGGCTCTGTCGAAAGCGCGCGGCGGTATGCGTGTGTTTTTTATCTTTGCATTGGCGTTTCTGTTTTGCTGTTATGCCGGCGGCGTGCTCTATATCCTTGCCATGTGGGGCGCTTATTATACCATTACGCTGTTTATCCGAAACAAGATGATTGAGAAAATGAAAGAAAAAGGCGATTTTGACCAAAATCAAGATGACGGTCATGGGGATTCGTAATTTCATGGGATCTATTAAGGCGTTTCTCCGAAAAGAGGTTCGCCGGAATATGAACCGCTTGACCGTGCATTGTATGAACAAATAAAGGGGGATTTTCCGAGATGCAAAAAAAGAAGAAAACAGCTGTTCGGACCGATTTGCGGTCTCCGCTGATTGCGGTCGCTGTCATTGCAATCGCTTTGCTGATTGCATTTACCGTCATTTCTTTTCTGGTTGAGCCGCAGGCATTGCCGTTTTTCGGACTTTGTTTGTGCGGCCTTTACGTGATATCGGCAGGAGTCATTTTGTTGGCATATTTGCTTCGCTATCATCGCATTACGCGTGCAAATGACGCGGCAGAGCTCATGACAACCGAAATCAGCGACATGTTCCGCTATGTGGTGGATATTCCGTATGCCATAATCAGCGAGGACGGCATGGTAAAAATTGTAAGCGGCGCGTTGCAGGATATTCTGCAGTTCCGTTCTCCTATTTGCAATATCCCGCTTTCCCAATTTTGTACGGTCCCGATGAAAGATGTTATCGGCTATGCAAAAAACGGCAGTCCCGTCAAGGATATTACGCTGAATGAGGATGGTGTGCCGATTGATAACAGCAAGCCGATGATCACCGAGATTGACGGAAAAAAATATGCCTTGAAATGCTATATCATGCGTTCGCGCAGCAAGGATTATTACTTTACGGTTTTTGAGGATATTACCGAGCTGGAGGCACTTCGCAAAAAGAAGTACGAAGAAGAGCCGGTGGTTGCCTATATTGTAATTGACAGCTTGCAGGAGCTTGCACAGTACATTCGCGTCAGCTATCGAACCGCGGTAAATGAAATCGAGAATAAGCTCAAGGAGTGGGCAGCAGGCTTTGGCGGCATGTTGCGGGAATACGAGCGAGAAAAATATATTTTGGTTTTCACCCGCGCGGCACTTGACAAATGTATCAAAAATAAATTCCGCATTTTGGATACGGTGCGGAGCATCAAACTGGGAGACAACAGCTTCCCGGTTACCATTTCAATCGGTGTGGGCGCAATTGACGGCAGCTTTGAAGATAAGGAACGCGCCGCCAGCGATGCGCTTGACATCGCCTTGCAAAAAGGCGGAGACCAAGCTGCCGTAAACGACGGAAAATCGGTTACCCCTTACGGCGGACGCGTCAATACCATGTACGGTTCTACCACCATTACTTCCCGTGTGAACTCTACGCATCTGTGTAAGCTGATGAAAGAAGCGGGCAATATTTTGATAATGGGGCACCGTTCGCCCGACTATGATTCGGTCGGCTCCTGCGTTGGACTTGCCCGTTTGGCCATTTGTGCGCGGGACGGCGATTCCTCCCGTATTCGCATTGTGGTAAATCGTGACCATGTTAATTTCCGCCTTTGCTATGACCTGTTGGCACATTTGCCGGAATATCGCTCCATGTTTATCAGCGGAGATACGGCGCTGGACGCGGTTCGTTCGGACACATTGCTGATTATGAGCGATGTCAACAATGTCTTTAATACCGAAACGCCGAGGTTGCTCAAGTGCGTCAAAAATGTGGTTATTATCGACCACCACCGTCGGCAAGACCAACTATATGAGTTTAAACCGCTGATGACGTATATCCGCCCTGCGGTGGCAGCGGCAAGCGAATTGGTCAGTGAAATGCTGGAGTTCAGCCCTTACCGCAATGCGCTTTTAAAGGAAGAAGCCAATCTTATGCTGGCGGGATTGATGCTGGATACCAAAAACTTTACACAGGGCGCCGGAATGCAGACCTTTTCTGCCGTTCACTATTTATATGAGCGTGGTGCACATGCAAATTCGGTTCGTATGCTCTTTACCGAGTCAATGTCCACGCTCTTTACCGCGTGCGATATTGACAGCCGTACGCGTACTTACCGTGACAAGATTGCACTCACATGGCTCAGTGTAGACCATGTTGCAACCGAGGAGGATAATATTGCGGTGGCAAAAGCCGCCGACAAGCTGATGACAATAGACGGCATCGAAGCCTCCTTTGCACTGTTGCGTGCCGACAACACGGTAACCATTTCGGCAAGGTCTCACGATAAAATCAACGTGCAAATTATCATGCAGCGATTGGGCGGCGGCGGACATTACGATATGGCGGGTGCACGTTTGACGCATACCACATTGGAGGCGGCATGCGTGCAGCTGAAAACCGTTTTGGACGATTATATGGATCATGAGTATGA
>CAYYCU010000050.1:0-2638 GCA_964470415.1 uncultured Ruminococcus sp. | reverse complement strand
AGAAAACAGAAAAACGGAGATAAGAAAATGAAGGTTATTTTGCTTGCTGATGTAAAAGGTCAGGGAAAAAAGAACGATGTTATCGAGGTATCGGACGGCTACGGAAAGAACTTCTTAATTCCGCGCAAGCTTGCAAAAATTGCAGACGCACAATCCCTGAATGACGTGAAGGTAAAGGAAGCCGCCAAGGCCTACCGTATTGAAACCGAAAAGAAAGAGGCACGTGCATTGGCGGAAAAGCTGACCAATATTTTGGTTAAAATTCCGGCGTCCTCCGGCGCGGACGGCAGACTGTACGGCTCCATTACCACAAAAGATATTTCCGAAAAGCTCCAAGCAGATTTCGGAATTGCCATTGATAAACGAAAGCTGGTGCTGAATGATCCGATTAAAGCCTATGGGAAATATGAGGTGGAAGCCAAATTGTATCCGGAGGTCACCGGCAAGGTTTATGTCCTTGTTTGTGAGAAGTAAACGCATATGCAGGACGAATTAATCAGAAAACTTCCGTTTTCAATGCCTGCCGAGCAATCTTTGCTCGGATCCGTGCTGATTGATCCGGAGTCTTTGAATCAAGTGGCGGATTTGCTTGATTCCGATGATTTTTATTTATCCGAACACAAGCAGATTTATCTTGCCATGAAGGAGCTCTTTTTGGCAAACAGCGAAATTGACGTTGTTACGTTAATTGACATGCTGGTGGTAAAGGGAATTTACGATAAATCGGGTGGAGAGGATTACATCCGCACATTAACCGAGGCGGTTCCGGATGCACTGAATGTCAAGGACTACGCCCGTATTATCAAAGAAAAAAGTGTTTTGCGCCAATTGATTGACGCTTGCGGTGAAATTTCCGAGCAGGCGTATTCCGAGCAAGAGTCGGTTACCAATATTCTTGACCATGCGCAAAATTTGATATTCAATATTGCGCAAGGCCGCGACACCAAGAATTTCCGTCACATTCGCGATGTCTTGGGCGAGGTGTACAATCATTTGCATGATTTGACCACAAACAAGGAGGCTACGCAAGGCACGGCAACCGGCTTTTCGGGGCTTGACCGTGTGCTGGCGGGTATGGGAAAAAGCGATTTGGTGTTGGTCGGCGCACGTCCCGGTATGGGTAAAACATCGTTTGCGTTGAATGTGGCAACCAACGTGGCAAAGCAAACCAAAAAGACGGTTTGTATTTTTTCATTGGAAATGTCGGCAGAACAGTTGGTGAACCGCGTGCTTTCCAGCGAGGCATTGGTCAACAGCTACAGCCTTCGTACCGGGGAGCTTTCTCCGGACGACTGGGAACATTTGGCTGTTGCTGCCGGCCAGTTGGCAGGTTGCGATATTTTGATTGACGATACCTCCGGTATGACGGTAACAGCCATGAAGGCAAAGCTGCGCCGTGTGCAAAATTTGGGGCTTGTCGTCATCGACTATTTGGGCTTGATGCAGGGCGATGGGCATAAGGATAACCGTGTGCAGGAAGTTTCGGAAATTTCCCGGTCATTAAAAATCATGGCAAAAGAGTTAATGGTTCCCGTTATTTGCTGTGCACAGCTCTCCCGCGGACCGGAGTCGAGAACCGATAAAAAGCCGATGCTTTCGGATTTGCGCGATTCGGGTGCCATTGAGCAAGACGCCGATACGGTTCTTTTCCTGTATCGAAGCGAATATTATAAAACCGATGAAGCGGCAGGGCAAGATACCAGCGTTGCCGAGATTATCATTGCCAAAAACCGTCACGGCTCTACGGGAACGGTTAGTATGGGCTGGAACGGTCAGTTTACCAAATTTATTACGATTGATAAAGGACAGGATGCGGACTGATGCCCAAAAAACAGATGCTTTTGGATTCGGATTGGATGCCGCCGTGGCAGCTTGCCGGCGTTGCACCGCAAACGCCGGTTTTATTGGCGCTTTCGGGCGGTGCGGATTCCCGGCTGTTGCTTGATCTTTTATGGGAACGCTCCCGGCGGGACGGCTTTTCCTTGACCTTGGCGCATGTCAATCACGGCATCCGCAAAGAGGAAACCTGGCGCGACCGTGCTTTTTGCGCGTCTCTTGCAAAGCAATATTCGCTGGAAATCTGTATTTTGGATACGGATATTCCCGCATTGGCGGCTGCCGATGGAAAGGGACTGGAGGAAGAAGCGCGTGCGGCGCGGTATGCTTATTTTGAGCGGTTGATGCGAGAGAAAAATATCCCGTTGCTTGTCACCGCGCACCATGCCGATGATAATTTGGAAACGGTACTGTTTCGCCTCTGCCGCGGGAGCGGACTTTCCGGGCTTTGCGGCATTGCACCGGTACGGGCGTTTGCCAACGGGTATTTGGTGCGCCCGCTCTTGCATTTTACAAGGCAGGAGATTTTGTCGCTTTGCACCGCACGGGAACTTTCCTATGTCAGTGACAGTACAAATTGTGATACAACCTATGCGCGCAACCGTATCCGTGCAGATGTGGTGCCTGTTTTGGAATCCCTTTTCGATGGATTGCAAAAGCGCGTTGCGGATATGACGGCGTCTCTGTCCGAGGATGAAGCGTATCTTTCTTCGCTTGCCGAAAAATTTTTAAAAGAACAAGAAAAGCCGAGCCTTTCTGTCAAGGATTTGCGCGCACTGCCGTTACCTGTGCGGACGCGCGC
>CAYYCU010000049.1:5916-9471 GCA_964470415.1 uncultured Ruminococcus sp. | reverse complement strand
CCGTCTTGATGAGCAAAACGGTATACCGGTACGTCCGTTGCGGCGGCAAAAGCCTCGGCAATTGCAACGCCCGTTAAAAAGCAAGGCATATAAGAGTCCTCCGTGCGGCGCGGCTGCGTGGAACAGCCCACTGCGCGCACCGTGTACGGACGAATGACTTCCCGCACCGCTTGCAATACCGACGGCAAATTTTTGATATGCGCAAATACCGCATCGCTTTGACGCAATCCGCACTCGCCCGACTTTACGGGCAACGTTTTTTTTATATTGGCAATTACATTGCCGTCCTCCGTGCAAACCGCGCAGGAGGTTGTATAATTGCTGGTATCAAAGCCTACAAAGCACGCGGAACTCATACTTTTTTGGCTTCCTCGATTTCATTTTTTGCGCCGTTCAGCAAACCGTTTACAAAAGCGCGCATTTTCAGTTCATCGTATTTTTTTACCAGTTCGATTGCCTCATTGATAGAAACCGTTGCGGGAATCTCCTCCATATACAGCATCTCATAAATGCAAAGACGGATTGCGCAACGGGATACGGGAGAAATGCGTGCCGGCTTCCAGCCGTTGGAATGACGCATCACCATTGCGTCAATCTCATCCAAATGCTCGCAAACGCCGAAATATACCGTCTTGATGTACGGATCCTCCATAACCGCCCGATTTTCTTCGGACAGAGCATAAATTGCGGCGGGCGTCTCTTCGTTTTTAAATTCGGTTTCAAACAACAGGCGAAACGCCTCTTCGCGTGCTTCTTTTCTTTTCATTTCAGCCATTTTGAACAAGGTTCCTTTCTTCACAACGGTCGCGTTTTCGCACCGCATCGGTACGGAACGCACACTTTCTCATTTTGTTTTATTATACATCGAAAAAGCAAAATAGTCAACAGAAAAAATGAATATATTTTAAAATATTCAATCTTTTTATGCATTTTACGGTTTGAAAAAGAGCGGATTGGCACATCATGTTTATGAACGAAAAAATTATCGGCATAAAACCGCGCGTTGCCCGATACAATGAAACAGAGCCTACCGTTAAAAAGAAAGGAACATACGCATGGCGAAAGGCAGATTTTCTTTTGTTTTCCGTTTTTTGATTTTTATTCTCATTCTTGCGCTTCTTTCGCAGCTTTTTTCTTATGCAATGTCCAAAATTCATGCAACCGAGGACGCTGTAACGGAAAGCGATACGTACACAGCCTGCACCGTTGTTTTGGACGCAGGGCACGGCGGTGAGGACGGCGGTGCCGTCAGCGCCTCCGGGATTTACGAAAAAGACCTCAATCTTGCGATTGCAAAGCAATTGCAGGCGCTCTTGGAGGCAAACGGCGTAAACGTGGTGATGACGCGTGAAACAGACGTACTTTTATATGACCGAAATCAAAATTATCAAGGCAGAAAAAAAGCGCTTGACTTGCTGGCACGCCGAACGATTTGCGAGCAAACGCCAAACTGTATTTTTGTCAGCATTCATATGAATTCCTATCCGCTTTCTCAATACAGCGGATTACAGGTATGGTACTCGCCCAACCATACGCAGTCTCAACTGTTGGCACAGACCATTCAGTCCACCGTAAAAGACGGTTTGCAACCCGAAAATACGCGTCACATCAAACGCGCAACCGGAAGCATTTACCTTTTGCATCATTTAACCTGCCCCGCCGTATTGGTGGAATGCGGCTTTTTATCCAACCCGGATGAAGCAGAGCTTTTAAATCAACCGGAATATCAACAACAGCTGGCTTTTTTCATCTTTTTGGCAATTACGGAAGCGCAAGCCTCCTTGCAAACAGATGTGTAAAGGCGGTTGCGTTTTTTCCGAAAGACATCTTGATTTCCGTTCCCTTTTGATGTATAATAGACATGATACAAAAGGCATCGGAAGGAAATAAAAGACATGAAAGGTTTGAAAACGGTTTACATTTGCTCGGAATGTGAATATAAATCTCCGAAATGGATGGGAAAATGCCCGAACTGCGGTGCGTGGAATACACTGACAGAGGACGTAATAGAAACCGCCCCCGCGGTTGCAACGCCCAAGCGGCTCAACAGCATGGTCGCCTCCGCAAAGGAAAACCATGCGGTCGGCTTTGGAGAATTGGATATTCCGGACTATATGCGCCAAAGCACGGGACTCGGCGAATTGGACCGCGTGCTGGGCGGCGGACTTGTGCACGGCTCGGTGGTTTTGCTTTCGGGTGAACCCGGCATCGGAAAATCCACGCTGCTGATGCAAATTTGCGATGCGCTGGGCAACCTGCGCCGCGTCCTTTATGTTTCGGGAGAAGAATCCGGCGGACAGCTGAAGTTGCGCGCCAGGCGCCTCGGCATTGTGGGAAAAAATCTTTTTATTTTGACCGAATCCAATATCGAAAGCATTTTGAAAGAAGCCGACACCGTAAAACCGGACGTGATGATTGTAGACTCTATCCAAACCGTTTACACCTCTGCCGTAAATTCTGCCCCCGGCAGTATCAGTCAGGTAAAAGAAACCGCACTCTCCTTTATCGGCAAAGCAAAAAACGATGGCATGTCCGTGATTATGGTCGGGCATGTCAACAAAGAAGGAAGCATTGCGGGGCCGAAGGTGCTGGAGCATATGGTAGATGCCGTACTCTATTTTGAAGGAGAACGCCAACAGGCGTACCGCATTATCCGCGCCATTAAAAACCGTTACGGCTCCACAAACGAAATCGGCGTTTTTGAAATGACCGACACCGGCCTTTTGGAGGTGGAAAATCCTTCCGAAATGCTGTTGGCAGGACGTCCGAAGCATATCTCCGGCAACTGCGCGGTTTGTACATTGGAGGGAACGCGTCCGCTGATTGCAGAAATTCAAGCCTTGGTCACCCCCACTGCCTTCCCTGCTCCGCGCCGCACCACAAACGGCATTGACTATAACCGCATGTGTTTGATTATTGCGGTTTTGGAAAAGCGTTTGGGATTGAAATTTTATCAAAACGATGTCTACCTCAATGTAATCGGCGGTCTGCGCCTCGATGAACCCGCCTCGGACCTCTCGGTTGCCATGGCGCTGATTTCCTCCATGACCGACCGCATCATTCCGGACGATTTGATTGCGATAGGCGAGCTGGGACTTGCCGGTGAATGCCGCGCCGTTGCCAATTTGGAGCAACGCGTAAAAGAAGCGGCACGGCTTGGCTTCAGTACTGCCGTTGTGCCCTATCGCAACCTTGAAAAGCGAAAAATCGAATGTCCCGGCATTCAACTGGTTCCGGTTCGCGGCGTTTACGAGGTACTGAACATGATGAAACAGAAAAGCTGACAAAAAGTGCCGTGCACCGTGCACGTTTTTCGACAAAACATGAGAACATCTTCCATTCTTTTGCATATGATGATAGCAGAAGGGCGGTTCGCGCCCCGTGTGCGAACAGCTCTCATAATACTTTGGAGGAACTATCATGAACAACTGTCTTTGCAATCTGTTTAACGACAACTGGATTTGGCTCATCATCATTGCGGTCATTCTGCTTTCCTGTTGCTGCGGTAACAGCAACGGAAGTAACTACGGCTGCGGATGCGGATGCAACTGATTC
>CAYYCU010000049.1:2206-5816 GCA_964470415.1 uncultured Ruminococcus sp. | reverse complement strand
TGAATATCCATGCTTTGGCGAATCTCGGCAGGAAGAACGATTCTCCCAAGCTCATCCACCTTTCTGACCATACCTGTTGATTTCATTTGTACTCTCCTTCATATATAAATTTTGCATCTTGGTTCCGCGTGTGTTTTTTATTACGGTCAGGCTGCCTGCGAAAGCATAGCGCCGCCCGAAACGGACAAAAAGCATACCGCTTCGTTTTTATTATAATATACTTTTGTCAACAAGTCAATATCTCAATTTGTAAATTTTTGTATTTTTCGGAATTTTTTGGTCAACAAACGTATTTTTTTGTCAAATTGACCGATGTTGCGTTGGAAAATCTCTTTCAAAAATCAAAATTCTTCTGTTTTTATTCAATTTTTGTTTTTTTTGCGAAAAAAAGGTTAAATACTATTCCGAAGCATGTATTTCGGAGGACGTAACATGATAAAGGGTGCACAAAAGCAAATGATTGTAATCAGAACAGCCGACAGCCGCTATTTCGATGAAGCCTATTTTGTTTTGCGGACGGAAATTAAAGCCCACCGCGGATGCAAAAACGATATGCTCTGCGAAGCAAATCGCATTTTGGAGCAAAGCGGAATTGAATCGGTGCAAAAAAAGAAAAAAACAAAGCCGCGCAGTCTTTTGCTTTTTTTGTTGGGGATTCTTTGCGGCGGCGGTATTGCCGTACTGATTTGCATTCTTGCGCTTTGACGTAAACCGCAAAAGATAGCAATATGTGAATTTTTATGGCAAGCTATTGACTTTAAGAAAAAAATAAAGTATAATAAGAATAACAATATGAGACCGTTTTGTGTGCTCCGCCCAACGGCATTGCCGGCGGCGGATATCCCTTGCGAATATCATATCACGCCCGATGAGCGGAAAATGTGCGTGTTTTTCCGCCAACGGTGCGTCTCCGCCTGTTGTTAGCGGTGTTTTTTGAACGCCAAAAACAACGGGTTTTGTGGCTTTTGGCAAAATCCGGCAGGCGGGTTCATCGTTTACATCAATCTATACAGAAAGGAACTTACAATGCCAAGAAAGCAAAAAAAAGCGAAACCCTCCGGGAAAATTCGCATCATTCCGCTTGGCGGATTGGGCGAAATCGGAAAAAATATGACCGTAATCGAATACGAGGACGACATGATTGTGGTCGATTGCGGGCTGGGTTTTCCGGACGAGGATATGCCGGGAATTGATTTGGTCATTCCGGATATCACGTATTTGGAAACCAACAAAGACAGGTTGCGCGGCGTTTTTCTGACGCACGGTCACGAGGACCACATTGGGGCAATTCCCTACATGCTGCGCACCATCAATCCCCCCATTTACGGTACCCCGTTAACCTTGGGAATCATCAAAAAGAAGCTGGAGGAACACATTCTTCCCTGGACTCCGGAGCTGTGCCCCGTGAATGCGGGAAACAAAATTCAGCTCGGTGCCATAGAAGTGGAGTTCATTCACGTCAATCACTCCATTGCGGACGCCTGTGCGCTTGCCATTCACACGCCGCTCGGAACGCTCATTCATACGGGAGATTTTAAGCTGGACACCACGCCGATTGATGGCGGTATGATGGACATTGTCCGTCTGGGAGAATTGGGGCGCCAAGGCGTTTTGATGCTGATGTGCGAATCCACCAATGCAGAACGTCCGGGGCATACGCCTTCCGAGAAGAAAGTGGGCGCATCGCTTGAATATATTTTCTCCACGCATCCGAAAAAGCGAATTATCATTGCCACCTTCTCCTCCAACGTTCACCGCGTTCAGCAAATTATCGACACCAGCGCCCGTCACGGCAGAAAGGTTGCCGTAACCGGACGCAGCATGCTCAATATTGTCAACGCCGCCATTGAATTGGGCTACATGAAGGTTCCCGCCGGCGTTTTGGTAGACATCAACGATACGAAGCGGTTTAAACCGGGAGAGGTGACGCTGATTACAACGGGAAGCCAAGGCGAGCCGATGTCCGCCCTTTATCGCATGGCGTTTTCGGACCACAGCCAAGTATCGTTGGATTCCAATGATTTGGTGGTTCTTTCCGCCAGTGCCATTCCGGGAAACGAAAAGTTGGTGGGACGTATTATCAACGAGCTTTCCAAAAACGAAGTGGAGGTACTTCACGATGCCGTTGTGGAGGTTCATGTTTCGGGACACGCCTGCCAAGAAGAATTGAAGCTGATGCAGGCGCTTACCAAGCCGAAATATTTTATGCCCATACACGGAGAAAGCCGACACCTGATGGCAAACCGCGATTTGGCAAAATATATGGGCATGGACAGCGAAAATATCTTTTTGTCGGAAATCGGCAAAGTTTTGGAAATTGATGCCAACGGTGCGCGCTTTGCCGGCAGTGTTCCGGCAGGGAAAATTTTGGTTGACGGTTACGGCGTTGGCGATGTGGGCAATATCGTCTTGCGCGACCGCCGGCATCTGGCTCAGGACGGTCTGATTGTGGTGGTTGCAACGGTAGATACGGACGAACACCTCATCTTATCGGGACCGGACATTGTCTCCCGCGGTTTTGTATATGTACGGGAAGCGGAAGAACTGATGGAAGAATCCAGACAGATTGCATACGAAGCGCTGTTGGACGCTTTGGAAAACGAAAATCCCGTAGACCGGATGGTATTGAAAAAATATGTCAAAGACGATCTCACCAAATACCTCTATGCAAAGACCAAACGCAAACCGATGATTTTACCTGTTATCATGAATGTTTAAGATAACCTTTTGTAAATCTTCATTTTGAATATTTTTTATAAGAAATCACGAAAGTTTTGCGTTTGTTCATATTAGTGACACATCTTTGTCACACACCAAAGTTATAATGTTGAAGATTCCTCGTTTTATACGAGACAGAGACTGAAAAGAAAGAAAGGATACCCATCATGGGAAAAGGAAACAGAAACAGACAGCTCCACATGCAAGAACAGTTGGAGAATCCGCAAAAGAAGAAAAAAGTAAAAAAGCAGGCGCCGAAGTGGCTTGGTTCTGTTATCGGACTGGTATTGGTTGCCGCAATTTTGGTTGGTGTTGTTGCCAATATTATAATCGGCAATGGTATTATCGCACGTAACCGCATCATTTTGGAAAGCCAAACCGGAGAGTTCGATGTAAACCAGCAAATGGCCACCTTCCTTGTATGGCAAGAAGTTTATGCGCAGTCGTACACCGAATGGTATTATTACTATTACCAAATTTACGAAGATGAAAACGACATTCTCACAACCTTTAAAAACAATCCCGGCGGATATGCGCTGGCAGTTGCAGAGACCGGTGTAACCAAGCTTTTGCGCGACTGCGTGGATGACATTATGGAAATGCTGAAGGTATATGTTGCCGTTTGCGATGAAGCATACCGCAACAATGTAACGCTATCTCAAAGCGACTTGGACGATGTCAACACCAGCATTCAAGAACTGAAAGACATGAGTGACAATTACGGTTATGCATCTTTCAATGCCTTTGTAAAGAGCAACATCGTCAACGGTCTGAAAGAAAAAGACATTCGGGCAGCATTAAAGCTCCAAAGCCTGTACAACAAGTATTCTACCATGAAGCAAGCATCCTTTGACGAGGCGGTACAGCTTTCCGATTTGGTTGCATTCCGCGA
>CAYYCU010000049.1:0-2106 GCA_964470415.1 uncultured Ruminococcus sp. | reverse complement strand
TAAGCGGTAAAACCGACTCCAACGAAGGCACCGCACTCACCACGGCTTTAAACGCCATTTCGGCAGAAGCGACTGCCACCTTTACAAAGGACGGCGATTATACCGGCAAAACCGAACTGAAAGACTGGCTCTTTAATACCGATCGCAAACAATACAATACCGATGTGGTAACAACCGAAAACGGTGTTTATTTGGTCGCATTGATGTCCGAACCCGCAAACCAAGACGATGAAAACCCAACCGTCAGCGCACGGATAAAATATTATGAATTTGTTTCCGGCACCGAACACGAGGGCGATACCACCTTTAAGGACGATGTCTTCACTTACCTTTCCGAAAGCAAAAAAGATGAGCCCGATTATCCCGAAAAGGATTACCAAACCGCATCCGACAAAGCCTCCGCTTTTAAAAAGACGTTGGAAGCAACCGGTGCCGACATTGCACAGTTGATGAAGAATGCAGGCGCAATTTCCGCAAAGGATTTGACGGCAAGCAGCTCTTCCGTTCCCTCCGATGTTGCATCCGTTGCAACGGCAAGCGATGTGGAGGCAGGTCAAATTTTGACGGCATCGGATGATGATGCGCATTATGTAATTTATGTGGAAGCCGTCAATGCGGACACCAATGCAACCGACATTTCCTATGTTACCTTTGAGAGTGACGTTTATTATCAAATAATTGACGACCTCACCGAATCTTTGGATAAGGTTTACCCCATCGAACAGGCGGTGAATTACACGCCGGACGCCGAGGAAGGAACCTTTGAAGCTTGGATTTCTCAACTTTCCGACAAAAACACCTTGACCAGTGCGCGCAAAGAGTTTGACTCCAATTATTTTGAAATCAAAGACGATGAAGACAATGCGGACAAAATTACAGGCTATGCCGTATATATGGTAGTCAATACCCCGATGTATTTGGAAACCGATAAAGTGATTCACGGCGGTTATTTGCAATTCTCCACCGAAAACACCTTTGCCGAGGATGCTGCCAATGCATTGGAAACGCTGAAAAAAGAAACCGAATTGGATTTGCTTTCCGCGCTCTCCGCAATGAGCAGCGATGCAACCGTTTCCTACGCCATTACGGAATCTTCTTTGACCGAATCCGCTTTAAAGACCTGGTTCACGTCGGACGCACGCCAAAAGAATGATATTGACGTAATCACGGCGGCAGACGGCAAGAGCGCTTACGTAGCCATCTACGTAGAAACGCTGGAAACCTGGGAAAGCACGGCAAAATCCAACTATGTAAACAAACAGCTTCAAGATTGGGTTGACAACATGACCAAAGATTACACGCCTAACGAAAAGGCTTTGAACAAGCTTGGTCAGCCGACACCCGAAACCACAGAGGAAGAAACCACAGCAACAGAAAGCACAACCGCAAACAACTAATCACAATCATTGCGGCTGTGTGACAATCAAAAACAAAATGGCACGGATTGTTCCGTGCCATTTTACAGCTTGCAGAATATACTGTAAACAACGATTTGAGAAAAGGATGATTTGCAATGATACTTGACGCAAAACAAACAACCGTTGCCTACCGCTGCCCCCATTGCGGGACCGGTGTCCTATCTGCGGTGGGGCTGTTTGCCCTCTCCGGAGACATGGTAAAACTGAAATGCACCTGCGGAAAAAGTGAAATGGAGATTGTTTTAACCAAAGAAGATAAAATTCATCTAACCGTTCCCTGCATGTTTTGTGCAAAGCCGCATCGCTTTACGCTCAACGCTTCTTTGTTTTTTACAAAAGACCTGTTTACCCTGCAATGCCCTTATTCCGATGTCAGTCTCGCTTTTTTGGGAGACATCAACCTGGTAAAAGCCGAGCTTGCACGCAGTGAGCTGGCACTTTTGGACTTTCTGGAAAAAAGCGGAATGAAAGATTTTGATACGTTGAGCAACAACGAGGACGCGTTGCCGGATCCGCAAATATTGGAAATTGTGATGTTTGTCATCAATGATTTGGACGCAGAGGGAAAAATTTATTGCAAATGCCATCCGAACGACAACAGCAGAAAATACGAGGCGGAAATATTAAACGACGGCGTAAAGGTCACCTGCAAAAAGTGTGCCGCCACGCGCCTGATTCCGACCGACTC
>CAYYCU010000048.1:6194-9561 GCA_964470415.1 uncultured Ruminococcus sp. | reverse complement strand
TAGCGAACGGTATACGGCGCATCGGAAGCAAGCCATACCTGTATTTCTTCCCATAAACGAGTCGGATTGCTTTTGAGCACCTTTGGGCAAAAAAGATCGCAGGTTGCCCAGTTATCAATGTACGGTAAAAAATTGTTGACAGCAGAAAGCGCGGCATCAAAATTTTTGATGCCGTCAAGCAATGCGGCATGGAGATTGTTTTCGTCATAGTATGTATGGGGAAGTGCCTGCAAAAATATTTCTGCCGCTTGAGTATTTTGAAGTGATTTTGCATATTTCCGCAAAACGGGAATGCGCACGCCGATGACGGCTTCCTTTGATATGGTTGGAATCAGCTTTTGCTGAAAATCGGCATAAGCTGTATCTCGCAAAGAGAAGAGCCTTTCTTGAATTTGTGTGATTTCGTTTTTCATTTGAAGTCTCCCGATTTCGGTCATACGCTGCCGCTTTCATTATTCTTTCGGTGCCAAGCCGTTGGCTTGCATATAGCGATTGCAAATATCATTTGCGGTGCCGATATCAACGAGTTTGCCGTGGTCAAGCCAAATGGCTCTGTCGCAAAGCCCGCGGATTTGTTCAATGCTGTGCGAAACCAGCAACACGGTGGTTCCCGCACTCATCAATTCCATCATTCTGTTGAGACTCTTTTGTTGGAAGGCTGCGTCTCCGACGGAAAGAATTTCATCCACAATCAAAATATCGGGGTTGACCATGGAAGCAATGGAAAAAGCCAAACGCATCATCATGCCGGAGGAATAATTGCGCACCGGAATGTCGATAAATTCGTTCAGTTCGGAAAAAGCCACAATTTCATCGTATTTTTCTTTTAAAAAGCTTTCCGAGTAACCGAGAATGGCACCGTTAAGAAAAATATTCTCACGGCCCGTTAAATCAAGGTCAAAGCCGCTTCCGAGCTCAAGCATCGGTACCACGTTGCCGCCCAGCGTCACCGTTCCTTTGGCGGGTTGCAGAATGCCGGAAATGACCTTGAGAAGTGTGCTTTTGCCGGCGCCGTTATTGCCGACAATTCCCACAACTTCTCCTTTTTTTATTTCAAAGCTGACATCGCGCAGTGCATAAAACTCATCGTATTGCAGCTTTCGTTTGAGAAAAGCAACCAAATATTCCTTGATACTTTGAATTTTGTCGTGCGGCATGCGGTAACAGACCGTAATGTTTTTTGCCTGAATCATAAGAGAGGTCGCGTTCCTTTCTGAATTTTAAAAAATTAAATGTTGAGCACGAATTTATTTTGCGTCTTTTTAAAAATCAAAGCACCGAGAGCAAATGGGATCACGCAGGTAAGGAAGCAGGTCAAATAGGCGATGGGTTCGGGTGAAACACCATCAATTAACAAAGTCCGGACAAAGGTGATAACCTGATAGAGCGGATTGATTCTGTAAATGGGCAGGAATTTTGCCGGTATGATGGTTTCGGGATAAAAAATCGGCGTCAGATACATCAACAGCATGGAGAAAATTCCCCAAAGAAATTGTGTATCGCGGAAGAAAACCATCATGCTGGCAAGCAGCAATCCAATGCCGTAGCTGACCAAAAAGAGCATCAGCAATGCGTAAGGAATTAACAGAACGGCGGGGGTAATCGGTGTATGCGTTGCCAACATCATAATAAAGAGCGGAATGAGGGACAGCAACAGATTGATACCCGAAGAAAGTGTCCGCGAGAACGGATAAATATATTTCGGCATATACACTTTGTTGATTAAGGAGGCGTTGCCGACAATACTCATTAAACACATGCTGGTTGCTTCACTGAAGAAATTAAAGCAAATAATGCCGCTCAACAAATAAACCACAAAATGCGGAATGCTGGATTCAAACAGCGTGGAAAAGACAACGTACTGAATGCTCATGGTCAAAAGCGGATTTAAAAAACTCCACAGCATTCCCAACACCGAGCGCTTGTATTTGGTTTTAAAGTCACGTGCCACCAACTGGCGCGTAAGGAAATTATATTTGGAAAGGGAAAGAATGACTGCAAGCACGGGCTCTTTTTTTCCTTTTTTATAGCAATGTACAAGGAACAAAAGGTAAAGCGCCAAAAGGACTGCGAATCCTCCGTAGAAAAACCAATAATACTGACCGAGAAAATGGCGGTTTGTACCGTTTACGGTGAGACAGAGATAGCAGGGATTGCCCTCTTCGTCTGTCATACGGTTGCCGTTCAGATACAGGGCATCGGTGTCGCGTATTTCAACGGGAATGGTGATGCGCCCCGTATCCACTTCCATTGTTGTTCCGTAAAAAAAAGATACCGCATTTTTTCCCGTTTCGCCGTGTTGGCTGGTGAGTGAGAGGGTAAGCTTTTTGTTTTTGACGCCTTGAATCGGCGTGCTCGGCACAACGGTGCAGATTTGACTGTCGGACATTTCCGCAGCGGAAATGGTTGATGTATACAGCGTATTGCCGTTCTCATCAAAAAGAGTTGCCGTAATTTCATCCGTATTTTGCCGCGCCATGGTGTCAACGGCAATATTCAGGCTGTTCAGCGTATCGTATTTGCAAACAAAAGACTGTGTTACGGTTTCGCCCTTTGAAAACTCTCCCAAGGTGTCTTTTGCGGTAACGGAATCGGTGCTTTCATACGAAAAATGAAGACTGTCTCCCGCAATCACAAAAAAAAGAATGCCTATTATCAAATACGCGGCAAATACCGCGGTACATATGCGTAAAGCTTTGTTTTTCATAAACAATCCTTTCAAAGCGGTTTGATTGGCTTTTTGAAACCGTGTGCATTCGGTAGAGTTCGGTTTTTTACCGATTCTTTATCCAAACAAACGGCAAAATATTTTGCGCATTGCCACAAACGGCAAACGCCAAAATCCGTGCTTGCGAATGGCGGCTTTCAAGCGTTGCTTAAAGGTGGGAACCAACAGCGGGGCATCCTCTTCCGTTTTTGCAACGGGCGGACAAGTCCAGCCTCCGATGCCGGAAGTAATGAACGGAATTTGATTTAATTTTTCCATGATATAGTTCCGATTTTTCAGCCATTCGTCTTCACGGTGTAATGTGTGCGAATTTTCCGCATTCTGCCACAGACGGTATAAAAAAGTAATTTCTTTGGTATCATACAGACCGCAAAACAGAACACAGCGCATTAAAAAATCCCAATCCTCTGCGGTTGTCAGCGTTTCGTCAAATGCGATTCCGAACAGAGAGTAGCAGGTACGCGGCAACGCCATGCAAGAGATGGGTGTATGGTTGTCCGACAGATGTGCCTGTAAATCAAACGGAACGCAGTAGGTGGGTTGCGGGGCATCGAGCGATTGCAGGCAGATCTTTTTGGCAGGCGCGGCGTCCGCAGACCAGTATTGCGTCATGCCGTAGCAACGAATCACGGCGCCGTC
>CAYYCU010000048.1:0-6094 GCA_964470415.1 uncultured Ruminococcus sp. | reverse complement strand
GGCTTACATCGAATAGCGGTTGTCGAGATAACGGCTTTTAAAAACGGAGGTGCTTCCCTCAATTTGTTTTAACTCGCCTTTGTTCAAGCGTTCCTCAAAGGTTTGCAATGCCGCCTTTTGAAATTCATCGCCGTTACGGCAGACGGAAATCAGGTAAGAAAGCAAATGATTTTGTTTCCACTTATACGCCAATATCAACTGTGATTCTATCGAGCAGCGCAGTTCGGTTTTGGTATGTTCCAGCTTCCCGTCCCGATTGCCAAAGCTTTTACCGTGATAAACCGGTGCGTTTGGCTGATACAGCAGGATTTTTCCTTTTTGCCGAATGCGGAAAGAAAGGTCCACATCCTCGCTGTACATAAAAAAGCTGTTGTCGTCAAAACCGCCGAGCGTCCGATAAAGTGCGGAGGGAATGATAAAGCATGCCCCGGAGGACCAGTAAGTCTCGCCTGTTTTTTTGCAATATTGCTTTGGATGCTCTACCGGCGTTTGACGCGCCTCGGTCAAGCCAACGCGCTTGTTTTGAAAAGGCGGAAGCATGATGCCGAAAAAATCGTGACAAACGAGAATATCCGGGTTTAAAATCATTAAAAAATCGGTATTACATTCTGTAAATAAGCGATTATGGCCTTTTCCGTAGCCCGTATTTTCATGGAAAAAAACATATTGCAGAGAAAGCGGAGCAGCCGGAAAGGCCGTCTGCAATTTCTCTGTCAGTGCCGAAAGCTGCGCTTCCGAAAAAAGCGGTTCTGCGGAGGCATCGCCCCAAAAAAGTGTAACGGTATCCAACAGTCCTGTTTGCTGTGCCCGATAAACCGCATTTGCCAAAGAGAAAAGCGAACGCTCCAAGGCATCGGCTTTGTTGTGATAAAGGACAGCTTGAATTTGTAAAGAAACCGGCTTGTTCATCATAATCTCCGTTTTCTGCCGCTTTGCGGCGGCAAGAATGTTTTTGTTTTTTTCTTCTGACCGAAGGCTGTATGCGGCTATCGGATGATGCCGCGATTAGTAGCCCAGCTCTTTCAGGTATCTTTCCAAGGCGTTCTTCCAATGCGGCAGGCGCAAAAATCCGTTTTGCTCCAAGCTGTCCTTTGACAGTCTGGAGTTCAGAGGCCGCACCGCGCGCGTTGGATATTGGTCGGTTGGAATGGGGATGATTTTGGTGCTTTTTTTGCCTTGCCGCATAATTTCGGAGGCAAATTCCGCCCAAGAGCAAAGACCTTCGTTGGTTGCGTGATAAGTTCCGTATTTGTCTGTTACAATCATATCGCAAAGAAGCTTTGCCAAATCGTATGAGTAGGTAGGCGAACCGATTTGATCGCACACCACCGTCAATTCTTCTTTGGTTTCGGAAAGACGGAGCATTGTTTTGACAAAGTTGTTCCCGTTGACTCCGAAAAGCCAAGAAATCCGCACGATAAAATGCTCCCGTACAGCGGCTCTGACATGCCGTTCTCCCAGTTCTTTGGTTTTTCCGTAAACCGAAACGGGGGCCGGTTGCTCCGATGTTTGACGGAAATGCTCTCCCGTACCGGAAAAAACATAATCGGTGGAAATATACATCATCTTTGCGGAAATTTCGGCTGCGGCATCGGCTACATTTTTCGCGCCGTCCGCATTCACGGCACGGCAACGCTCTGCTTCTTCTTCCGCACGGTCTACCGCGGTATATGCCGCGCAAAGAATGATTGCGGTTGGACGGTGACGGTTGATATAGTCGTGTGTTGCAAAACGGTCTGTAATATCGAAATCCGCAATATCGGCGGCAAGAAATTCAACGTTGCGATTGGTAAGAATGCGGCAAATATCATAACCCAACTGTCCGTTGGAGCCGATAACAAGAACTTTCATATATACAGACCTTTCTGAATTTTTGTGTTATAAATAGCCCTTTTGTATCATGCGGATGGCAAGGCGGAAAAGCGGAGTGGGGAGATGTGCGGCGACCAATTCAAACAAAGAGGTGGAGGATTCCGTGTGTCTTGTGCGCCATAACGCGCCAAAACCGCCTTTTTCACGGCGAAAATTGGCAAGCCTTGCAAGGCTCCACGCTTTTGCCGATTCCAATTCCGGCAGACTCGCATAATTTGAAAAATGCCGAATGCGCGCTTCAAATATCAAAATGCGCTTGGCGATATAGTCATGTTTGGTTTTGATGCCGGTCAAAACACCGGTTTGGTTTCCGCGGTAAACGCGGTAAAGCATTTGCGGCTCGGCAAGAAAGTCAATCGCTCCGTCAACCGCGGCACGAAATGCAATGTAGTGGTCGTGAACCACCTCATGCGGGAAGGGAAGATAGGAGAGCAGGCGTTCCCGTTCTGCTATCATTGTGCAGCCAAGCGCAAAATTTCGGAAAATCAGTGCGGGGGCAAGCCCTTCTCCGCGCAAAAAAATATGGCGGCGGCGGAGGACATCAATACCGGGGGCTGTTTCGTTGCCGTTGTCATCAATAATGCGTACGTTGGTGCAAACCATAACGGGATGCAGGGGACTTTCTAAAAGCAGATGAAGCGTGTTTTCTATTTTTTGAGGAAGCCAAATATCGTCCTGATCGCAAAATGCCACATAGGGTTCGTTGCAGTCCGTTACCAGCGCGGCAAACGTTTGGTTGGAACCGATGTTGGATTCATTTTGTTTCAATACAAACGGGAAGTTTGTAATGTGATTTTTCAGAATTTCTTCCAATTCATTTTTTGAAAGTGCGGTAGATGCATCGTCCCGGACATACAGGTGTAACGGCCGGTAGGTTTGCGCATTGAGGGAATCCAAAAGTTCACCAAGCCATTTTAAATTGGGATTATAAACCGCCAACAAAACGGCAACGGCTTGATTCTCCAATTTTATAATCCCCCTTTTTATCCATTTTACTATATACAAAATGTATTATATCACGAATACCGTAAAAAAGCAACCTTTTTTCCAAAAATGATTGTCCCGATTGCGATATTGTAAATAAAAAATTATTTTTTTTCAAAAAGCTATTGACAAATGTGTTCTTTTTTGATATACTATTGAAGTCGCAAGGTGTGCTGGTATGGCTCAGTCGGTAGAGCACGTCATTGGTAATGACGAGGTCATCAGTTCGATTCTGATTACCAGCTCCAAATATTTTTGAGAGCATCTGCTTTTTTGTAGCAGATGCTCTTTTTGATACTTTGCCGTATCCTTTGAAAGTCGCAAAAAATATAAAATTTATTCTGTACAGTCATATTTTTTGAAGGAAGCACTTGACATTTTTTTGGTTTTATGATATACTTTCTTCAAAGCTATGATGGAGAGTAGTAGGTCTTTACGGCTTTCAGAGAGCGGACGGTTGGTGGAATGTCCGTAAGCACGGGGGATTGAAGTCGCTTCCGAGCTGTGCGGGGGAACGGGTTCGCCCTTGTAGTTCGCAACGGTGCCCACCGTTAATGGGGAAAGAAGAGCATATGCGCTTTTTGCGCATGTGAAATCAGGTGGTACCGCGTGCTTCCACGTCCTGATACGGACGGCGGAGGCTTTTTTATTTGAAAAGCCGCCTTTCCAGCAGTAAAAAATGAAGGAGGTTCATGAAACGATGAATCAATACAACGAACTGTCCAAAACATATGCGCCCGGCGAGTTTGAGGACAGAATTTACAAGACATGGTGCGAAAAGGGATATTTTACCCCGGATGTCAACAACAATGCAGAGCACTTTTCGGTTGTAATCCCGCCGCCCAATGTTACGGGACAGCTCCATATGGGGCATGCTTTGGACGAAACTTTGCAGGATATTTTGGTACGGTATAAGCGCATGCAGGGCTTTAACACGCTTTGGATTCCCGGTACCGACCATGCCGGCATTGCCACCCAAATTAAGGTGGAGGAGCGTTTGCGCGTGGAAGAAGGCCTTTCGCGCTATGACCTCGGTCGCGAAAAGTTTTTGGAGCGCGTATGGCAATGGAAAGATAAATATGAAGCACGGATTACGGGACAGCTTAAAAAGCTGGGCGCGTCCTGCGATTGGAGCCGTCAGCGCTTTACTTTTGACGAGGGATGCTCCAAGGCTGTGCGCGAGGTATTTGTAAATCTTTATGAAAAAGGGCTGATTTACCGCGGCTACCGTATCATCAACTGGTGTCCGCGATGCCTCACCGCGCTTTCCGATGCGGAGGTGGAATACCAAGATCAACCCGGAAACTTTTGGCATATCAAGTATCCTATCAAGGGAGAGGACGGCTATGTTGAAATTGCAACCACCCGTCCCGAAACCATGTTTGGAGATACTGCCGTTGCAGTCAATCCGGAAGATGAAAACATGAAGCATTTGATAGGCAAAACGCTGATTCTGCCCATTGTCGGCAGGGAAATTCCCGTAATCGCAGATGATTACGTTGAAATCGGATTCGGTACGGGTTGCGTAAAAATTACACCCGCGCACGATCCCAATGATTTTATGGTGGGGCAGAGACACGGTCTTGAGCAAATCAAAGTCATGAACGATGATGCCACCATGAATGCAGGCGCCGGAAAATATGAGGGGATGGATCGGTATGCCTGCCGCAAGGCATTGGTAAAGGAATTGGAAGAAGAGGGCTATCTTGTAAAGGTAGAACCGCACGACCACAATGTCGGCGTTTGCTACCGTTGCGGAACCACTGTGGAGCCGATGACAAGTGACCAATGGTTTGTAAAAATGAAGCCGCTTGCCGAGCCGGCGATTCGGGCGGTTGAAAGCGGCGACATCAATTTTATTCCGGAGAGATTTTCCAAGAATTATTTCAACTGGATGAACAATATTTTGGATTGGTGTATTTCTCGTCAGCTTTGGTGGGGGCACCGTATTCCGGCGTTCTACTGTGATGCCTGCGGCAAAATGACGGTTTCCCGCGAGGATATTTCGGTATGTCCCAAATGCGGCGGCAAGGTGCATCAAGACGAGGATGTATTGGACACATGGTTTTCTTCGGCGCTTTGGCCCTTTTCCACCATGGGATGGCCGGAAAAAACGGCGGAACTTCAAAAATACTATCCCACCAGCGTTTTGGTTACGGGATATGATATTATCACCTTTTGGGTTTCCCGTATGATTGTCTCCGGATTGGAGCAAATGGGTGAAAAGCCGTTTGGTACCGTCTTTATTCACGGTTTGGTACGCGATGCACAGGGCAGAAAAATGTCAAAGTCACTTGGTAACGGCATTGATCCGTTGGAAATTATCGAAAAGTACGGCGCAGATGCATTGCGCTTTGCACTTTCCACCGGCAATTCTCCCGGAAACGATATGCGCTTCTCGGACGAAAAAATGGAGGCGGCGCGTAATTTTGCAAACAAGCTGTGGAACGCGTCCCGTTTTGTCCGTATGAATTTGACAATTGACAGCGTAACGCTTCCCGATGCGGAAAAGCTTGCTACCGAGGACAAATGGATTTTGACCGAATACAACAAAACGGTTGCAACCGTAACCGATGCGTTGGATCATTATGAAATCGGTGTGGCATTGAGCGCAATTTATGACTTCGTTTGGAATATTTTCTGCGATTGGTATATCGAACTGACCAAGAGCCGCCTCGGAGAAAAGGGAACCGAGGGCAATTTGACCGCTCAAAACGTACTCTGCTATGTTTTAACCGGAACATTGAAGCTGTTGCATCCCTTTATGCCGTTCATTACCGAGGAGATTTATCAAGCCCTCCCGCACGAGAGCGAAAGCATTGTCATTGCACGGTATCCAAAAGCAGACGCTTCCGCAAACTATGTTGAGGAATCGCGCAGAATGACGCGTGTAATTGCCGCAATCAAGGCAATTCGGTTGCGCAGAAACGAAATGAATGTTGTGCCGTCCCGCAAGGCAAAGGTCTTTATTGAAACGAAGTATATGGATTCGTTCGGAGCCGATACGCATCCGTTCTTTATCCGTCTTGCATCAGCATCCGAGGTAGAAGTTTCCGAGGCCTTTTCGGAAAGCGCGGTCAATGCCGATAACGCGGTGCAAATCATTACCGATTCGGCTACGCTGTATTTGCCGATGTCCGATCTCGTGGATACCGAAAAGGAACGCGCGCGCTTGGAGAACGAAATGAAGAAGCTTGCGGATGAGATTGAACGTGTAACGAAAAAGCTTGCAAACGAA
>CAYYCU010000047.1:0-10350 GCA_964470415.1 uncultured Ruminococcus sp. | reverse complement strand
GTGGTTGCACTCTGCCTGTTTGTTCCCGTACTGATTTTTTCCGATACGGTGGCATTGCCGTTGGCATTGGCGCTTTGTTCGGTCGTTGCCGTTTATGAAATGGTTTCTTGTATTGGGTTCAAAAAAGCGTTTGTATTGACCGTTCCGCTTTACGGCATTGCCGGCGCATTTCCTTTTTTTATTCGTTATGCCGCAGACCGCGAGTGGATACGGCAAATTGCTTTGGTTGTTTGTTTGGTTCTTGCCCTTTACTTTTTTGCGGTGATTACCTTTTCGCACGGTAAATATAAAATTGCGGATGCCGGCGTTTGTTTCTTTACGGTGTTCTATATTCTTGCCGGTTTTAACGCCATTCTTTTTTTACATGATTTTGAATACGGCGGTCAATACGTTTACTTGACGGTCTTTATCGGCGCATGGGTAACCGATACCTTTGCCTATTTTTGCGGTATGCTGTTCGGAAGAGGCGGAAAACACAAATTGATACCGGACGTCAGTCCCAAAAAGACGGTGGAGGGCAGCATTGGCGGAATTGTGTTTTGTATACTTGCCATGGTCATTTACGGCATCATTATAAATCATATTACCGCATTGCACGCAAACTACTGGGTTTTGATTGTGGGCGGTCTCCTCGCTTCCGTGGTTGCGCAAATCGGAGATCTCTGTATGTCGGTTATCAAACGGACTTACGGAATCAAGGACTACGGCAAAATTTTTCCGGGACACGGCGGCATGCTGGACCGGTTTGATTCTGTCCTTGCGGTAGCGGTTGTGCTGGTATCGTTTTGCTCTTTCTTTAATTTCTTCTTTTGATATTTTGAGGTTATTGATATGTATAATCAAAATTATCCGTCCGTTACCGTTCTCGGTTCTACCGGCTCGGTGGGCGAACAGGCGATTGATGTCGCATTAAAAAATCATATCCGCGTGAATGCGCTTTGTGCCAATCAAAACGTATGCCGTGTAGAGGAGCAAGCGCGCCGCTTGCAGGTATCTGTTTGCGCAATGGCGGATGAAGCTGCGGCAAAGGATTTAAAAACACGTCTTGCCGATACATCCATTACGGTTTTCTCCGGCGTGGAGGGAATTTGCGAAATGATAGGACAGCCGTTTGACTCGGATGAGGTTGTGGTCAATTCCATCATTGGCGAAGCGGGACTCAAGCCAACGCTTGCAACGCTTTCGGCAGGCAAAAAGCTGGCGCTTGCCAACAAGGAGTCGTTGGTTTGTGCGGGCGATTTTGTTATGCGTTTGGCGCGTGAAAAGGGAATTGAAATTTTACCGGTTGACAGCGAGCACAGTGCCATTTTCCAATGCTTGCGTTCGGGCGGAAAGAAAGCGGTAAAGCGCATTTTACTGACGGCTTCCGGCGGTCCGTTTTACGGCATGAAGCGTGAAGAACTGCGCGAAATTACGCCGGAGCGTGCACTGGCACATCCCACATGGAGCATGGGAGCCAAAATTACGGTTGACAGTGCGACCTTGATGAACAAGGGCTTTGAGGTCATTGAAGCCGTACATTTGTTTGATGTCAAGCCGAACCAAATAGAGGTCTTGGTACATCGCGAAAGCATAATGCACTCGGCGGTAGAATATATAGATAACAGTGTGATTGCACAAATGTCGGTACCCGACATGCGCCTTTGCGTACAGTACGCATTGACACATCCCGCACGTACGGAAGCGGTGATTCCGCAGTTGGATTTGACCGAAATCGGAAGACTGACCTTTGCCAAACCCGATACGGAGACCTTTGTACTGCTTCCGTTGGCTTTGCATGCAATTTCCGCGGGGGGCGCGGTGCCTGCCGTTTTGAATGCGGCAAATGAAGTGGCGGTTGCTGCATTTTTACATAAAAAATTAAGCTTTACCGGAATTTTTGATGTGGTAACCAAAACCGTGGAAACTTTAACAGATGCAAAAAATATTCAATCTGTGGAGGATATTTTTGCTTTTGACAGCGCCGCAAGAAAGCTTGCAAACGAATTGTTGAAGCAACATTGAGTTTGCTTCGCATAAAACGGAGGTATCCTGATTTTGAATTTTTTAACGATTTTGCTGGCACTGTTTATTTTCGGACTTTTGATTTTTATTCATGAGTTGGGGCATTTTATTGTTGCGCGTCTTTGCGGAGTAAAGGTTTTGGAATTTGCTATCGGTATGGGACCGAAACTGATTTCGTGGCGTTCCAAAAAGAGCGGAACGGCGTACTCTTTGCGGCTGTTTCCCATTGGGGGATTTGTCAGCATGCTGGGAGAAAACGGAATGGAGGCGGTGCAGGGAAGCGCAGAAGTCTCGTCCGATGAAGAAAAGACGGCTGAAAAAAAAGATGATTTTTTTGTCAATGCAGAAGAAACAGACGGTGAGCTGCAAAAACGCGTTGCGGACGAAGTGCCCGAATTGACCGAAGAAGAGGCAAAGCATGCGTACTGCAACCAAAGCGTATGGAAGCGCATTCTGATTTCCCTTGCAGGACCTGCCATGAACATCATTTTGGGATTTGTTTTGATGTTTGTTATGGTGCTGATGTCCGGTCACGGTGCTGTTGGAACAACCGATATTGCCGGGTTTTACGTGGTGTACTCTGCGGAAGAGGCGCATGACGGTTTGCAAGCCAACGATTATCTGTACACCGTTGACGGGGTGCGCGTCCGTTCTTATGCACATTTAAAAGAATTGGTTGCAACCGCCGAAACCGACCGCTTTGCGGTGGAAGTTTTGCGCACGGGCTCTAGTGCGCCGATTTTACTGTCTGATGTGATGCTTACAAGCGATATATTGGAAAATATGTTCGATTTTTCACGCAGTGAGCAGTCCGGACTTCAAACCGGCGACCGGGTTATCAAGGTGAACGGCACCGCGGTGCATACCTATCATGAGCTTGCATATGAAATTATGAATCAAGGGTACCGCCCCTTGCAACTGACCGTTATTCGCAACGGTGAAAAAACGGTTTTGTCGGATGTCATTGTTCCTTCTTATGTGGAAAGCGGCGTGACCTTTGGCGAACCGGATTTCATCGTTTATGCGGAACAGGATTTCGGCATCGGTACGGTGTTAAAGCATACTTGGTTCCGTTCCGTTTCCACCGTGAAAATGGTATTTGATTCACTCAAAGGACTTTTTTCGGGACGCTACGGTATGGAGGCCGTTTCCGGTCCCGTCGGCATTACAAAAACCATTTCCGAAGCGGCGAAAACCGGCTTTTTAAACGTTATATACTTGGTTGTTGTCATTTCCATTAACCTCGGTGTCATGAATTTGTTGCCTTTTCCGGCGCTGGATGGCGGTCATCTTTTCCTTTATGTGATTGAAGTCATTCGCCGCAAGCCCCTGAAAAAGGAATGGGAAAGCGTTATCAATTTTATCGGATTGATTGTTTTGCTGTCTTTGGCAGTGATTAT
Organism: uncultured Ruminococcus sp.; assembly: GCA_964470415.1. Classification (GTDB taxonomy): domain Bacteria; phylum Bacillota; class Clostridia; order Oscillospirales; family CAG-272; genus UMGS1865. Next base: position 6,946 of record CAYYCU010000047.1, on the reverse strand, counting down.
TATGATTAAGGACATTATTGCATTATGAAGTATAACGAGATTAGAAAAAAGAGAAAAGAAGTTTGCATAGGATGTTGTAAAATCGGCGGCAACAATCCGATTGCCATTCAATCCATGACCAATACCGATACCTTAAATGCAGAGGCAACCGTTGCACAAATCCAAGCAATGGAGGCGCATGGCTGTGACATTGTACGCATTTCGGTTCCGACAATGGAAGCGGCGGATACGATTTTGCGCATTAAAGAAGCCGGTGTTCGGATTCCGATTGTTGCGGATATTCATTTCGATTACAAGATTGCAATTCGGTGCGCCGAGCTGGGATTTGATAAAATTCGCATCAATCCCGGCAACATCGGAGATGATGCGCGCGTAAAAGCCGTGTGCAATATATGTAAAAGCCGTAAAATTCCGATTCGCATCGGGGTAAACAGCGGTTCATTGGAAAAGCACATTTTGGCAAAATACGGTGCGCCAACGCCTGCCGCACTCTGTGAAAGTGCGCTGTACCATGCTTCTTTGCTTGAAAAATTCGATTTTGAAGATACTGTAATTTCCATCAAAGCGTCCACGGTGCCGGATATGATTGCGGCAAATCGCTTATTGGCGCAATCTTGTTCCTATCCCATTCACCTTGGGGTAACCGAGGCGGGCGGCGGTGACCGCGGCATCATAAAAAGTGCCGTTGGAATCGGTTCCTTGCTTTGCGATGGTATCGGAGATACCTTGCGCGTCTCTTTGACGGACGATCCCGTGCTTGAGGTGGATACGGCAAAGAAGATTTTGCGCGCAGTTGGAGTGGAAGGTCAGTGCGGACTGGATATTGTCAGCTGTCCCACTTGCTCCAGAACCAAAATTCAACTGATTCCGCTTGTAAAACGGTTTGAAGAAGCCGTTCGAGAAGCAAATTTGGAGGATGTTCCCGTTAAAGTGGCACTGATGGGCTGTGTTGTAAACGGCCCCGGAGAGGCAAGAGAAGCCGACATCGGAATTGCGGGCGGTATAGGAGAAGCCGTTTTGTTCCGACACGGTGAAATTGTTGAAAAAATTCCGGAAGACGGTGTAATTGAGCGGCTTTTAAAGGAAATCCGAATTTTAAAGGACAGTAAAAACGTATGAGTAAAAATTTACTTGAAATTTTTAACCGTTATAAACCGTCAACAGAGTTAGCGGAAATCTTACGTTCCGCCGATTCCGATACCATTACGCTGCGGGCGGACAAGCCCCAACGTATGATTGAGGTCTCGGCGGCTTTTCCCGTTTTCGTTCCGTTAAAAATGCTATATCGAATAGAGGAAGAAATCCGCAGTACATATGACCTGAATTCGGTGCGCATTCGTCCGCGCTATCCCGCTTCGTTTTTCGCAGCCGACCGTATTCCCGATATTTTAACCGAAACCAACCGCCGCGGAATTGTTGCCAACGGTTTTTTTAATCATTGTGAGTATTCCCTCAAGGAAAATGTTTTGACCGTTGAAATTCCGTTTACCGACAGCGGCGTCAATTTGATTTATGATGCCAAAACGCCGCAACTGATGGAAGAAATTATCCGGGAGCAATTCGGCGTCAATGTCCGTGTCGTCATTCATCAAATGGAGGAATACGATCCAACGGAATATCAAACTGCGGTTGCTTCGCAATTGCAGGAACTTGGCAGACAAGCGGCAAAAGCGGAAATTCAATATCATCAAATGCAACAAAATCAGCAGAATGCAATGCTGTCCGGAGCCGCATCGGAGGCGGGAGAGGAGATGTTGCCGCGCGCAGCATCTATTTATGACGGCGATGCGACTCCGCAACAAAACGGAGATATTTGCCGTATCGGATACGCATCGTTTGATATTTCTTCTCCGGAATATGTTTACGGAGATGCTTTTTCCATTACGCCGGTTGCCATTGCCTCCATTACAAAACCGCAGCGGAATGTTGTCATTCTCGGTGAAATTTTTAATTTTCAACGGGAAGAGAGCCGTTCGGGGGATCGGTTTGATATTAGCTTTGATATTTTTGACGGAAATGCTTCTATCGAATACCGTGATTTTGGCGTGGAGGCCGAACAGGCAAACGAGATTTGCGCCTTGCTCAAAAACGGCAGCGTGGTTGCAATGCGCGGTTACGTCAAGCACATGACGCGAAAAGGAAAGGTAGATCCGGATTTTACATTTCTTTTCACCGATATTGCCAAAATCTCCAAAATACAGCGTAAAGACACGGCTCCAAAAAAGCGCGTGGAATTGCATTTGCATACCACCATGTCCACCATGGACGCTTTGATTCCGCCGGATGTTGCCGTAAAAACCGCAATGAAATGGGGACATCCAGCGGTTGCCATTACGGACCACGGAAATGTGCAGGGATTTCCGGAAGCCATGCTTGCATTGGAAAAAAATGCGAATGAGGACAGCAATTTTAAAGTGCTGTACGGCATGGAAGCGTATTTTGTCAATAATACCGCCGGTGCCGTATCCGGAAACTGCAATTCGGATTTGCATGCGGAATGTGTGGTATTTGATATTGAAACAACCGGTCTTTCCGTACAAAATTGCAAAATAACCGAAATCGGTGCCGTCAAAATCAAAAACGGAGAAATATTGGAGCGCTTTAATACTTTTGTTGATCCGGAATGTACCATACCGGAAGAAATTGTAAAGCTGACGAGTATTACCAACGAAATGATGGCGGGCGCGCCGAAATACGGAGAGGCATTGCGCAGCTTTTTCGATTTTATCGGAAACGGTCAAGAGGAAGGTACATACAAGCCGCTTTTGATTGCACACAATGCAAATTTTGACATCGGTTTTATCCGCCATTTTGCAAATTTGGCAGGACTTCCGTTTGAAAATCCGTATCTGGATACGGTTGCGCTTTCCAAATATATCAATCCGGAATTGAAAAACCACAAATTGGATACCATTGCGGAGGCGTATCATCTTGGCGATTTTCATCATCACCGCGCTTGCGATGATGCGGAAATGCTTGCCATGATTTATTTCCGTATGATTGAAATTATGGAAAAAATGGATATTACGGACTTGCATGCTCTGCACCGTGAAATGACCGAAAAAGCGGATCCGCTAAAGTTAGGAACCTATCACCAAATTCTGCTGGTGAAAAATCAAACGGGACTCAAAAATCTTTACCGCTTGATTTCTATGAGCTACTTAAATTATTTTAAGCGATTTCCGCGTATTCCGAAAACCGTTTTGGAAAAATACCGCGAGGGATTAATCGTCGGTTCCGCTTGCGAAGCGGGCGAACTGATACGGGCAATTTTGGAAAACCGTCCGGAATCCGAGCTGGAGGAAATCGTCAATTTTTACGACTATTTGGAAATTCAGCCGACCTGCAACAACCGCTTTTTGATTTCGGAAGGAAAAATTGCGGACGAGGAAGGATTGCGTAATCTCAATCGCCGGGTTGTGGAGCTGGGTGAAAAATATCATAAGCCCGTGTGTGCTACCTGTGATGCGCACTTTTTAAACAGCGAAGATGAGCTTTACCGCAAAATTTTGCTTGCCGGCATGAAATATAAGGATTTTGATAAGGATGTCGGCATTTATTTCCGCACAACCGAAGAAATGCTGGAGGAATTTTCCTATCTCGGTCAAGATAAGGCTTACGAAGTGGTTGTAACCAACACCAATTTGATTGCCGATCAAATTGAAAAAATACGGCCGATTCCAAAGGGCTCTTATACGCCGGAAATGGAAGGCGCGGAACAGGAGCTTCAAGACATGTGCTGGAAGCATGCCAAAGAGATGTACGGGGATCCGTTACCGGAATTGGTTTCCGCGCGACTGGAAAAGGAGCTGACTTCCATTATCAAAAACGGATTTGCCGTCCTGTACTTAATCGCCCAGCGTTTGGTCAGTTACAGCGAAGAGCAGGGCTATTTGGTAGGATCGCGCGGCTCGGTCGGTTCTTCTTTTGTTGCCACCATGGCCGGTATTTCCGAGGTGAATCCTTTGCCGCCGCATTATTACTGTCCCAAGTGTAAAAACAGCGAATTTTTTACCGATGGCTCGGTGGGCTCCGGTTTTGACCTGCCCGACAAAGTTTGCCCAAAGTGCGGTACCAAATATAAAGCCGATGGACATGATATCATGTTTGAGACTTTTTTGGGCTTTTACGGAGATAAATCCCCCGATATTGACCTGAACTTTTCGGGAGACGTGCAGGGAAGAGTGCATAAGTATACGGAAGAACTGTTTGGAGAGGGACACGTGTTCCGTGCAGGGACACTGGGAACCTTGGCAGACAAAACCGCTTACGGATATGTCGCAAAATATGTGGAGCAAAAAGGCATCAGCTTGCCGCGCGCGGAGATGAACCGCCTTGTAATGAATTGTGTAGGCGTAAAAAAGACAACGGGGCAGCATCCGGGCGGCATCATTGTTGTGCCGCAAAAATATGACGTATATGATTTCACGCCGGTTCAACATCCGGCAGATGATCCGAATTCCGATATTATTACCACACACTTCGCATTTTCTTATTTGCACGATACGATTTTAAAGCTTGATGAGCTCGGACATGATATGCCGACAAAATACAAATGGCTTGAAACCTTTACCAATACCTCCGTTTTGGATGTGGCAATGAACGACCGATCGGTGTATGATTTGTTTGAGTCTACCAAACCGCTCGGCATCAATCCGGAGGATATCGAAGGGTGCACCATAGGTACATACGGATTGCCGGAATTGGGAACTCCGTTCCTTCAACAGGTGCTTTTGGATGCCAAACCGCGTAATTTTGCCGATTTGCTCCAAATTTCCGGATTGACACACGGAACCAATGTGTGGCTCGGAAATGCACAGGATCTTATTAAAGACGGAATTTGCGATATTTCTCAAGTAATCGGTACGCGCGACGGTATTATGTTGGATATGATTCGCTACGGCTTGGAAAATTCGGTCGCTTTTAAAATTATGGAGGCGGTTCGAAAAGGAAAAGGCTTGACGCCGGAATGGGAAGCCGATATGCGTGCGCACAATGTGCCGGAGTGGTACATTACCTCCTGTAAAAAAATCAAATATCTGTTTCCAAAAGCGCATGCCGCGGCATATGTCATGTCGGCCATTCGGTTGGCATGGTATAAAGTTCATCAGCCGGTTGCATTTTACTGTACCATGTTTACGGTTGCGCCAAACGGATTTGATGCCCAAATTGTCAGGGGCGGAAAAGCCAATGTGGTTGCCGTTATGCGGGATATTCAAAAAAGAGGAAAGGAAGCCTCGCCAAAGGAGCAGGCAAGTATTTCCACTTTGCAATTGATTAATGAAGCCATGGCACGAAAGATTCGTTTTTTGCCGGTTGATTTGCAAAAATCGCATTCTTACGTATTCCAGCCGGAGGATGGGGGCATTCGCATGCCGTTCTCTTCTTTGCCGGGACTCGGAGAAAATGCCGCGCAAAATATTATTTCCGCACGGGATGAGGAAGCTTTCTTTTCGGTAGAGGATTTGCAAATCCGCGCCAAGCTCAGTAAATCGGTTATTGATATGCTTCGTGTCAACGGTGTATTGGATAACGTCAGCGAAACCGACCAGCTTACCATGAAATTTTAAAAAATATAAAAAGTTTACAATTTATCGCCATTTTTTTTTGAAAATGATTCCATTTTTGAAAAAAGTATGCTATAATATATACAGAAAGTCTTGCATTGTAAGAAAAAATTTGGCTTTGTGTATCATAAAAGCATCGGTGAATTGAAAAATTAAGATTATTTACAAACATTTAGGAGGATTTTACAATGGCAATTAAAATGAGAATTCTGTATGCATCGGGAAAACCGAAGATGAAAAACATCGCAAATGCGATTAAAGCAAAATACGAGCTTGCTTTCAACTCGGTAGATGTCATTCCGCCTGCATATTCCTGCGATAAGGAAAGAATCGTCATTTTGGAAGTTTCCGCAAAAGGGGAAATCAACGACTCTTTGCGCCTGTTCTGCCGTGAGTTGACCAAAGCACGTGCGCAAAATGTCGCATTGATGATTGACGGCGATGAAAAGGCGGCCAATAAACTGAAGGAAACCTTGACAGAAGCCGGAACCAATGTAATTGACGAAATTTTGTACGTAAAGGGCGGCTTGCCTATCATTGGCGGTTCGATAAAGCCGGATGAAAAGGAAGCAATTTTTGCTTGGGTTGACCGTGTCATTGCCGCATTAAAGTAATTCTGCAAGACTTCGATTTTACGGATAACCGATCATGAATACCAAAACCGCCCGACAAACATGTTCGGGCGGTTTTTGGCGACCGATAAATTCCGCTATCTTTTTTGTCGGATTGAACAGCGCGGAACAAATCAAAATTGAAAGCTCGAAAATTTTTTAGGAGGACTTTTTTACGTGCGTATCGTAATTGAAAAAGCTTCCCGCACGGATGCGGAAGCCATGTTGGAGTATCTGAAACAAATCGGTGGCGAAACGGATAATCTTACATTCGGAGCGGAAGGCCTGCCTTTGACGGTCGAAGAAGAAGCAAGTTATCTTACAAGCTTGGAAAATTCCCGCAACGGTGTTGCGCTGATTGCAAAAGACAACGGCAAGATTATCGGAGACGCCGGCTTGAGCCGTCTGCCTCGCCGCATGTCGCATCGCGGAGACCTTGGAATTGCGGTTTTGAAAGAATATTGGAACAAAGGTATCGGCAGTCAATTGTTGCATGAAATCATCCGCTTTGCCAAAGAAAATGAATTTGAAGTCATTGACTTGCAGGTTCGCAGCGACAATTTAGCGGCCATTCATTTATATGAAAAATTCGGATTTCAAAAAATCGGAACGCACCATAGCTTTTTTAAGGTGGGGGAAGAGGAAATTCCTTTTGATTATATGTATTTGAAAATTCAATAAAATCCGATTGCGGGGCATTGCGCAAAAGCGAAATTTCCTTGTAATCGTGAAAAAAACGCACCCATATCTGTTTGATACGGGTGCGAA
>CAYYCU010000046.1:6314-10381 GCA_964470415.1 uncultured Ruminococcus sp. | reverse complement strand
TTTGGCGGCTCATCCTCCCGCAAAGAAAGCGTACCGCTGACAAAGAGCGCACGGTCCGCTTGGATGCAGTGTGCATAATCCGCATATTGTCGCGCAAACACAATGCATTCCATTTCCGCCATACCGTCCTCGACTGTAAAGAACGCCATGCGATCGCCGCTTTTGGTGTTTTTTAAAGTGACCGATGTGACAATGCCGGCAATGTTGACGCGCATTTTTTCCGTCACTGCCGCATCATCGGAAACATAATCGGCAATGGAAGCCGGCTTTAAAACCGCCAAATGGCTGCTGTATTCGTCTAACATCTGACCGGAAAAATACATGCCGGTGGCATCTTTTTCCATAAGGAGCTTTTCTTTTACACTCAACTCCGGGATATCGGGATATTCACATTTCGGCGCAGTTTCGGCAACGCCGAGAGCCGAAAACATATCCAACTGCCCCTCCAGGTTATTTCTGCCCTTTTCGGCTGCACGGTCAATCATATTTTCATAAACGCGCAACAAACGACTGCGGTAGACGCCGAGACTGTCAAAGGCACCTGCTTTTATCAAAGACTCCACCATGCGCTTATTCAGCTCTCTTGCCGGAATACGGTTGATAAAATCTTCAAATGAAGAAAAATTACCGTGCCGCCGCTCCTCCAATATGCACTCCAAAAACTGTTTGCCTACATTTTTAAGAGCCAATAAGCCAAAGCGAATATCATTCCCGCTGATTGAAAAGTACATCCGGCTTTCGTTAATACTCGGCGGAAGCACATGAATCCCTCTCGATGCGCATTCGGCAATATATTCCGCAACCTTTGTCTGATTGCCGAGCACGCTGGTCAAAAGCGCGGCAAAATAAGCATGCGGATAATGGCATTTCAAATATGCCGTACGGTAAGAAAGCATGGCATATGCCGCCGCATGAGACTTGTTAAACGCATAATTTGCAAAGCTTTCCATATCGGAGAACAGCCGGGCGGCAAGCGCACCGTCAATTCCATGTGCGGAAGCGCCCTTGATAAAGGTTTCACGCTCGGCAAGCAATACATCCGCTTTCTTTTTTGACATGGCGCGGCGTACAATATCGGCATGTCCGAATGTATAGCCGGCAATCTCGCGAAAAATACTCATCACCTGCTCTTGATAAACCACACATCCGTAAGTGGAACGCAAAATCGGTTCCAGTTGCGGAACGGCATAGGTGACTTTTTTGGGATCGTGCCTGCATGCAATAAATTTCGGAATCGAATCCATAGGACCGGGACGGTACAGCGCAATTGCCGCGATAATATCGTCAATCCGATCGGGTGCCAAATTGACAAGCGTCTGCTTCATTCCGTTTGACTCCAACTGAAAAACGCCGCTTGTTTTGCCGGAAGAAATCAATCGGTAGGTGGCTTCATCATCCAGCGGAATTTTTTCAATATCAAACTGCAGATCGGTCTCGCAAATTTGACGCTGTGCATCATCTATGATCGTTAAATAACGCAATGCCAAAAAGTCAAATTTCAACAGTCCGAGCTTTGCTATCGTATCCATGTCAAACTGCGTAACCACCGTACCATTGCTGACCGAAAGCGGAACATATTCCGATATCGGACGGTCGGTGATGACAATTCCGGCCGCATGCACCGAAATGTTGCGCGGCATGCCCTCCAGCGCCATGGCGGTATCCACCAATCTCTTGACCATCGGCGAATTTTCGTACTGATTTTTTAATTCCGGAAGCTTTAATGCCATGGATATGGTAATGTTCAATTCCTGCGGAACCGCACGTGCCACCGCGTCCACGTCCTGATAGGACATTCCGAGAGCACGTCCGACATCTCGGATTGCCGCGCGCGCGGCAAGCGTTCCGAAGGTAATAATTTGCGAAACGTGATCGCTGCCGTATTTTCTTCCGACATATGCAATCACCTCATCGCGGCGTGCATAGCAAAAATCAATATCAATATCCGGCATACTGACACGTTCGGGATTCAAAAAGCGTTCAAAGAGCAAATCAAACCGAATGGAATCAATATCCGTAATATGCAATGCATACGCCACAAGACTCCCCGCGCCGGAGCCACGCCCCGGCCCTACGGGAATGTTTTTTGACCTTGCAAAAGCCACGTAGTCCTGCACAATCAAAAAATAATCGTTGTAGCCCATACGGTCGATAACAGAAAGCTCATATTCCATCCGCTCACGGTATTCTTGCTCGGTATGTACATCAAAAACAATATGACCGCAACGAACGCGTTCCTCCAGTCCCTCAAACGCAAGACGGCGCAACATTCCGGCAGCGCTTTCCCCGCCCGGACACGGAAATTTCGGTAAATAAGTCGTTGAAAAATCAAACGCAACATCGCAGCGCTCGGCAATGCGGCAGGTGTTTTGAACGGCGTCCGGATATTGCCGAAAAATCATTTCCATTTCGTTGGTGTCTTTTAAATATAACTCGTCCGTTGCAAACGCCGCCGGTCTGCCGGCATCTACGGTCGTATTGGTTTGAATACACATCAAAACGGCTTGCGTTTCGGCATCGCTGCGCCGCAAATAGTGACAGTCGTTAGTTGCAACCAAAGGAAGTCCGCATTCCCGTGCCAGCTGCACAAGAGACGGCAAAATCGCCCTCTGCTCTGCCATACCGTGGTCTTGCAATTCAATATAGAAGTTGTTTTCTCCAAAGATTTCGGAATAACGGCGCGCCGTCTCTTTGGCGCCTTCAAAGTTTCCCTTGGAAAGCTGTTTGGGTATCCGTCCGCCCAAGCAGGCAGAAAGTGCAATCAGCCCCTTGCCGTAACGGCGTAACAATTCCTCGTCCACACGCGGTTTGTTATAAAAGCCTTCTGTAAAAGAACGAGATACCATTTCAATTAAATTGCGGTATCCCGTCATATTTTCGCAAAGAAGAACCAGATGGTCGGCATATCCGTCAGCCGTGTTGACACGGTCAAACCGTGAGTCCGGCGCAACATAGACTTCACATCCGATAATCGGTTTAATATTCTCTTTTTTGCATGCCTCCCAAAACGCCACCGCGCCGTACAGGACGCCGTGGTCGGTAAGCGCAACCGCCTCTTGTCCGCATTCTTTTACACGTGCGGGAATATCGGCGATGCGGCAAGCACCGTCCAAAAGACTGTATTCACTGTGCAAATGCAGATGAACAAAGCGGTTCATACATGTTCCTTTCCGATAAAGCGTTCTGCTTCATCTAAAAGCTTTTTCAAGCGGTGATTTAACCCGGATTTGGAGATTGGCGGCTCATGAAGTCCGGCAAGCTCGTCCAAGGTTACATCGGGGTGACGGTAGCGGAGCATTGCCGTAGTCTGCAAGCTCTCAGGCAAAGCGTCCAGCCGTCCCGACTCCATCAGCACGCCGATTGCTTCTACCTGACGTGTGGCGGCAGAAATGGATTTTTCAATATTTTTTGCCACACAATTTGTGGCGCGGTTTTCATTGTTGCGAATATCACGCTCAATGCGACTGTTGATAATTTCAAAAGCAACACGTTGCGCCCCCATAAAAACAATCAAATCCTCAACCGCTCCGCTGTCCTTATAGTAAAGACCAATGCCCTTTTGACGCACCATTTTGCGCGGCGGATAGCCGCATGCGGTTAAAAAGCGAGAAAGAAAAGCCGCGTGCGCATCATCCTCGGTTAAAAATTCCAAATGAAAGGATTTATGCGGATTATTGACGGTTCCGCAAGACAAAAAAACGCCGCGCAAAAAAGCCGTTCTGCAACCATCGCATTGAAAATGCAAGACATGTTCAACATCGTTTTGTTCCGTTTGCATCTGTAAAAGGAGCCGACAGGCAGCCGGGGAAGAAAAAGACAAATTGTAATAGCGCCGCCCGCACGAGCCGAACATCGCGGAATCGGGAGCTTTGGCATACTGTTGCCGAATCATCGCCGAGGCAAGCGTGGCAACCGCCTCTTGGCGATAGCAAACGGCAATCTCTTTTTTGGGTGCGATTTCGTGCGCACAAAAAAGCAAGCCCGCCGTTAAAGCATGCCGACAGCACGGATGCTTAACGGGCAACTCGCAAAGTTCTTCTCTGACCGAATCGGCAAAAGACATCGCC
>CAYYCU010000046.1:0-6214 GCA_964470415.1 uncultured Ruminococcus sp. | reverse complement strand
CGTTTGAACACGCTTCCCGCGCTGGGATATTCCAGCGGCTGTTTGCTTTTTCGCTTTGCCATAAATTCATTCATTCGTGCGGCGATTTCGGCTTTATCGCCCGGTTGAAGCAAAAGCTCTGCGCCAAGCACGGTATAACGGGACTGCTTTGCGTAAATACTGGTTCTGTTGGCAAAATCCTGTTCACGCCCGCTCCAAAAGCCGAGTGCTCCCGTTTGGCTGTCAAAATATTCGGAACGAACGCAAATATCTGCCATGGAGCCGCCAAAAGCGCCCGCATTCATCAAGACGGCGCCTCCGACCGTTCCGGGAATCCCGTAAAAAAATTCGGCTCCCGAAAGCGATGCATTGCATGCCGCCGCGGCAACCGCCAACAGAGAGGCTCCCGCGCTTGCAAAAATGCGGTTTTCGCAAACGGTGACTTCTCTCCATTTGCCCGTAAAAATCACAACGCCGTCAAAACCGCAATCGGAAAAAACCACATTGCTGGCATTTCCAATAACAAGATACGGCAGTTTACAACAGGTAACCGCCTGCAATACCGCAAGCATCTGCTGTTTGGTTTGGGGAAAGCAGGCAAGTTTGGCATTGCCGCCGATGCAAAAGCTGCTGTGTTTGGAAAGCGGACAATTCTCTTCAAAAACCACGCCGTCTTTTGTCAGCAAATCCCGTAGATTTTTCATGCCATTCCCCCAAAAAATTCTTTAAAAGTTCTTTACAGTAATATTATACTCTGTTTTCTTTTAAAATGCAATACAAAAAAGCCGAAAAAACATGGCTTTCCACTTGCAAAAAGGATTTTTTTGTTGTATAATAAGATGAATAAGTGTGAAGAAAGGAACCCAAAAGTGAACATGACACAAAAAAAGAAACTGCATATCGGGCTTCTTGGATTCGGTTCAATGGGCAAAACACACACCTGGGCGATACAGAACCTCCCTTTCTTTTACGGAGAGCTTCCCTTTCATGCCGAGGTTTACGGTGTTTGTACCACCTCTCAAGAAAAAAGCAAAAAAATTGCAACGGATTTTGGATTCCGACTGGCGGCGTCCGATGAGAATCAGCTGATTCAATGTTCCGATGTTGACATCATTGACATCTGTACCCCCAACATCTTTCATTTTGAAACATTGCAAAAAGCAATTCTCGCGGGAAAGCATGTTTTATGCGAAAAGCCGCTTTGCGTCAATACACAGCAGACACAGGCACTTTTGGCTTTGCCCCGCCGTGACGGTCAAATCATCGGAACGGTCTTTCATAACCGCCGGATCGCACCCGTTATCCGTGCAAAAGAATTGATTGAAGAGGGACGCATCGGCAAAATTCTCAATTTTCGTGCCGCTTATTTTCACAACAGTGCAATGGATAAGAACAAGCCTGCCGGATGGAAGCAGGACCGCACGGTTTGCGGCGGCGGTGTTCTGTTTGATCTCGGCTCGCACGTCATTGACCTGGTCAGTTATCTGTGCGGAACGATTACACATGTCAGCGGCATGTCGCAAATTGCGTTTCCCGACAGAACGGGACGTGACGGCAAGCCTTGGCAAACCAACGCGGACGAGTCCTTTTACATGATGTGCAAAACCGCGGGGGGCGCATATGGTACGCTATCGGTCGGAAAGTTGCAAATCGGCACAAACGATGACCTTTCCTTTGAGATATACGGTGAACACGGTGCGTTGCGCTTTTCCCTGATGGAACCGAACTGGCTTTACTTTTACGATGGCACACGTCCCGATACGCCGATTGGCGGAGAACGCGGTTTTACACGAATCGAATGCGTTGGACGGTATCCCGATATGGTCTTTCCCTCCTCCAAAGCTCCTGCCGGATGGCTTTACGGGCATCTGGTCAACATGCATGATTTTCTTGTTGCAGTGGCAAATGAGAAGCCGTTTGCGCCTTCGCTGGAGGACGGTGCTTACGTACAGGCGGTCATGGACGCAGCCTATCGCTCCGATGCCAACCGCGGTATTCTTACGGAGGTGTAAATTATGCTTGTCATTGGATTGACAGGTCCCAGCGGCTCCGGAAAAAGTAAAATCGCCGAGCTATTTGCCGCCTACGGTCTGCCTGTTATCAACGCCGATGAGGTTTATCACAGGCTGTTGGTTCCGCCCTCCCCCTGTCTTGAGGAACTGGTACGCCGTTTCGGCTTCTCCGTTTTAACCAATACGGGCACGTTAAACAGACGTGCGCTCGGAGAATTGGTATTTTCCGATCCGGAATCCCTTTCCGACCTTAACGCCATTACGCACCGTTATGTAATGGAAGAAATACGCAGGCTGTTGGATGACCTGCGCCGCAAAAATACCCGTGCCGCCGTTTTGGACGCGCCGCAACTGTTTGAAGCGGGTGCCAACCGAGACTGCAGTGTGATTGTTTCGGTTCTTGCCGAAAAATCGCTTCGCTTGGAGCGTGTGATGCAACGGGACAAAATTGATTTTTCTACGGCATACCGCCGTTTTGCGGCACAAAAAAGCGATGAATTTTTCCGTTCTCACTCCGACTATATCATCGAAAACAACGGCGATCCGCGCAATGCGCTTCCGGAGGTGTACCGTATTTTAACCGAAACGGGGGTGTTATCCTCTTGCGATTAAATATTTGGCGCGTAACGGCATTTTTCCTTTTGATTGCGCTTTCCGTCGGATTTGGATTTGCCTTTGATGCGGCGGCAACCGCTTTGGAAAAACAGCGCTACCCGCTGGTTGCGGAATACAGCGATCTCATCCGCCAAAATGCGGAAGAATACGGCATTCCCGAAGCCATTATTTGGGCAACTGTCCGCAACGGAAGCGGCTTTGCCAGCAATGCGCAATCTGCCGACAAAAGCAAAATCGGATTGATGCAATTAACATCCGAGCAGTTTTCATTTGTTTATCAAAATATTTTTCAAACCGCCGTACCCGATACTGGAATGCTCTATCATCCCGAAACCAATCTGCAATGCGGTGTCGCATTGCTCTCCTATCTTTACGAGCATTACGGGGTTTGGGACTTGGTATATGCCGCCTATTACGCGGGGACCGACACGGTGGACGCTTGGTTGACGGATCCCGTTTATATCACCGAACAAGGAATTTTAAAAAAAATCCCCGACCGTGCAACAGCAGAGTATGTGTCGGATATGGAGCAAGCCGTAAAAACTTACGGAAAATTGTACTATGAACCGAAAAAAGGAGATGCTTAAAATGGAAAACAAAAAAACGAACAATCTTATTTATGAAAAAAAGACCGTTTATGAAAAAGCGGGAAAGGAAATTACCGCACAGGCATTTGAATATGCAAAAGATTATGTCAAATTTTTAGACGCCGCAAAAACCGAGCGCGAAGCGGTTTGCGAAAGCATCAAAATGGCGGAGGCCGCAGGCTACCGTCCTTATACTTTCGGCATGCCTTTGCAAGCCGGAGATAAGCTTTACTACAACAACCGCGGCAAAAATATTTATCTGTTTCGCATCGGTACGGAAAATATCAGCAACGGTATCCGCATTACCGCCGCGCACATTGATTCCCCCCGCCTTGACCTGAAGCAGGTTCCCGTTTACGAAGAAGACGGAATGTGCTTTTTGAAAACGCATTACTATGGCGGCATTCGTAAATATCAATGGCTGGCAACTCCTTTGGCACTCCACGGCGTTGTGGTAAAGCAAAACGGTGAAGTGATTAACATTGTAGTGGGTGAAAATGACAGCGATCCCGTGATGTATATTACCGACCTGCTTCCGCACCTTGCGGCGGCGCAAAACGAAAAACCGGTTGCAAAAGCCTTTTCGGGCGAAAAGCTGAATATTCTTGTTGGCAGCATGCCGTTGGAAGACGCAGAAAAAGACGGCGTGAAGCTTGGGATTTTGCAATATCTTTACGATACCTACGGCATTACCGAAGAGGACTTCCTTTCCGCAGAGCTTTCCGTTGTCCCCGCCGCAAAGGCACGCGATGTCGGCTTTGACCGTTCCATGATCGGCGGTTACGGTCACGATGACCGCGTATGCGCATATTCCGCCATTACCGCAATGCTTGATGCCGATGAACCCGTGCATACCACCATGTGTGTACTGATAGAAAAAGAAGAAACGGGAAGCGACGGCGTCACGGGTATGCAAAGCAGCTTGACAACCGATCTTATCGCGGAAATTGCAAAAGCGCTTGGCGGAAATGAAACGGTTGTGCGTGCAAATTCCAAGTGCCTCTCCAGCGATGTAGCCGCTGTATTCGATCCCAATTTTGCCGATGTTTATGAGCGCCGTAATGCGGCTCTGCTCGGTTGCGGTGTCAGCATGTGTAAATTTACCGGTTCCCGCGGAAAAACCGGCACATCCGATGCATCTGCCGAACTGGTGGCATGGGTGCGCAAGTGCCTCAATGAGGCCGGCGTAGTATGGCAGACCTGTGAGCTCGGAAAAATAGATGTGGGCGGTGGCGGAACGGTTGCAAAATATATCGCCAATCACAACATTGATACCGTTGACCTCGGCGTGGGCGTTCTTTCCATGCACGCGCCTTACGAACTGATTTCCAAGGTTGACCTTTACGAAGCATACCGCGCTTTTAAGGCATTTTACCGCTTTTAACAGACCGACCGTATTTTCTCATATTGTCTCCGTACTTTAAAAATCACTTATTTCTTATCGAAAGGATTCTTTTTTGCTATGCTGAACAAACTGCGGGAAGCCGAAGAAAAATACAAGCACCTTGAGGCGTTGCTCTCCGATCCCGCCGTCACAGCCAACCCTGCCAAGTACGTAGCGGTCATGAAGGAATATCGCAATCTCTCCCCCATCATCGAAAAATACCGTTCCTATCAAGCGGCAATCTACAGCATGAAGGACGCGGAATTTCTTTTGGCGGAAGAAACCGATTCCGATATGCAACAGCTTGCAAGAGACGAGTTGAAATCATCCAAAATACAAGCCGAGGCCTTATTACAGGAGCTGACAATCCTCATGCTTCCCCGCGATCCGAATGACGAAAAAAACGTCATTGTGGAAATTCGTGCCGGAGCGGGGGGTGAAGAGGCCGCCCTGTTTGCGGCGGTTCTTTACCGCATGTACACCATGTACGCCGCCGCGCAGGGATACCATTGCGCCTTATTGAACGAAAATCCGACCGAGCTTGGCGGTTACCGACAGCTTGCTTTTCAAATTGAAGGTGAAGGCGCCTATTCTCGCTTCAAATACGAAAGTGGCGTGCACCGTGTACAGCGCGTTCCGGAAACGGAATCGCAGGGGCGGATTCAAACCTCTACCGCAACGGTTGCGGTACTGCCGGAGGTAGAGGATGTCTCGGTTGAAATCAATCCGGCAGACATCGTCTTTGAATCCTGTAAATCCAGCGGTGCGGGCGGACAGCATATTAACAAAACGGAATCCGCCGTACGGCTGACGCACAAGCCAACGGGAATTGTCGTGGAGTGTCAGGAAGAGCGCAGTCAATTCAAAAACAAAGATAAAGCCCTGCACATGCTGCGCGCCATTTTGTACGATAAAGCAATCCGCGAACAAAGCGATGCCATTGCTTTAGACCGGCGCCAGCAGGTTGGAACCGGCGACCGCAGTGAACGCATACGCACCTACAATTACCGTGAAAATCGGGTTTCCGACCATCGCATCGGGCTTACACTGTATTCTTTGGATTCCTTTTTGAACGGTGACATCGGCGCAATGATTGATGCGCTGGCAACTGCGGAAACCGCAGAAAAACTCAAAAACAACACTGCCGGTCAAACCGGAAGCGAAACAAATAAAGCTTGAGGTATCGTTTTGCAAACAGAACATATCAAAATCACAGATGTGAAATTACAGGATGCCGAACTTCGAAAGGCCGCCGCGATTTTACAGCAGGGCGGACTTGTCGTATTTCCAACCGAAACAGTCTACGGGCTGGGCGGAAACGGTCTGGACGCCGAAGCGGCACAAAAAATATATGCAGCCAAAGGGCGGCCGTCGGACAACCCGCTCATCATTCATATTGCATCCCCCAAAGATGCCGAACATTTCGCCGTTACAAACGCCGTTTATTACCGTCTGGCAGAGGCTTTTATGCCCGGTCCCCTAACCGTGATATTGCCAAAAAAGGATACGGTTCCCACGGCAACGACCGGCGGGCTTGATACCGTTGCCATTCGCTGTCCCGCGCATCCCGTGGCGCACAGGCTGATTGAACTTGCCGGCATTCCCATTGCCGCACCGTCCGCCAATCTTTCCGGAAA
>CAYYCU010000045.1:0-10393 GCA_964470415.1 uncultured Ruminococcus sp. | reverse complement strand
CCCTATTGACATATTTTTTAAAACATGATATAGTAAATGTGTGAATATTGCCTATGTTTTTATGTAAATTCCGAAAAAAATATCAAATAAAGCCAAATTGAAATGATGATAAGCCGATCAAACCTCACTGTGCCGATACACAAAAAAGAAATCAAATTGATTGCACAGTGCGGCAAGTCAATTTGATTTCTTTTTTGAGCTTTTACGGTTTTTGAGCTGATATTAAAAATTCAAAAGCCGAAAATCAACTGTAACAAAGAAACAAACATGCTATACATTTTAGGCTCTCCTTTCTTTTTTTCTTAAAATACCAAAAAAGAGTTTCCGGTTACATTGCCCTTGGAGTTTACTGTAAGATTTTGGGATTGGGAGGAATATTATGCAAATTGCAATATGCGATGATGAAGCAATTTTCAGAACGGAATTGAGAACTTTTATTTCGGATTACAAACGAACGCGCCGACTGCAAATTGATATATACGAATTTGACAAAGGCGAAAATTTGCTGGCATCCGATTTGATTTTTGACATGGTCTTTATGGATTATCAAATGCCTTCTCTCGATGGAATGGAAACAGCCCGCGCTTTACGGACAAAAAACAGTCTTTGCAGCATTGTTTTTATAACCAATTATCCGGGCTTTGTTTTTGAATCCTTTGAAGTCAATCCGTATCGTTTTTTCAAAAAGCCAATCACGGCTTTGGAAATTCAAAATTTGTTTGATATATACATCAGGCAACAAAAAGCCTTGGCTCCGATTTTAATAAATGATTTTTGGGGACAAAAAACCATTGCCTCCAAAGATATTATTTATTTGGAAGCCGATGGAAAATACTGCATTATCAGAACGGTAAACGAAACCGCGCACAGCTCCAAAACGCTTGCCGGGGTATTGAGCTTGTTGCCGCAATACTGTTTTTACAGAATTCACAGAACCTATGCTATCAATATGTATTATGTTTTCCGCATCGAAAACAACCAAGTCACATTTATAAACGGAGAAAAGGCTATTATCGGTCGAAATCATCTCGCCGATTTTAAAAAGACCTATCGGGATTTTATTAAAAATTACTGTTTGAAAATATGACAACACGGCTGTTTATAATCGAATCCTTTCTCCTTTACTGCTCCATCCTATTGATAGCAAACAAAATCCTCGGTAAGAAGATAAAAATATTAGCCTGCTTGATTTGTTGTACGTTCCTGTATGTCCCATGTATTTTGGTCGGCCGTTACGGCAATCCGGTCTGCTTTATCCTCGTCTATGCATTGGTTCAAATTTTACAGGTTCTTTCCATGAAACTGACAATTTCAAATTTCAAATTATCCGCCATAGTCGGATATTATTTTTTCATTTGCTGTGTTCATTTTATGCTGAACGGCATAGCGGACTGTTTATTGGACCGCTCAAAAATCCTGTTTTCTTATATTGAATTTGCGCTTCAGCTTCTCCTGTTTTTCTTGATTGCGATTGTTTGTTTTTGCAACCGATTGTGCTTTTGGGTACAGCAGTGCCTTGCTGTTATCCCTGTCAAAATCAAGCTGCTTGCCGCGTTTTCGGTTATGAGCGACTCCCTGTTAATCAGCATTATTCTTTCCAACCCGTTGTTGGATGAAAATACGGCATGGAGCATGGCAACGCGGTTGTCGCTTGTGGTTTTGACCGTGCTGGTTTGCATGATGTTTCCGGTTTTGCTGATGACAACCATGACAAATTTTCATCTCAAAATACAAAACGAGCGCTTTGAGCACGATATTCGTGCACAGTCGGCGCATTATTTGGAATTGGCAGAATCCAATAAAACCGTGCACCGATTCCGCCATGATTTTGCAAATGTTCGAATCGGTTTAATGAAATGCCTGCGGGACAACAATTACCGAGCTGCCATGCATATTTTAGAGGAAGAGCAAAAAATGCTGGATGAGGCAATCAAAGAAAAAATCGCCTTTGAGACGGGAAACGGAATTGTGGACGCCATTTTGGCAGACAAGCAGGAAAAGGCAAAAGAACATAATATCTTCATTCATTTTGACGGTTTTGTTCCGTCTTTTGCTTTTTCTCCGGTAGATCTTTGCGTGCTGTTCGGCAACACGCTCGACAATGCGGTGGAAGCATGCAAAAAACTGCCCCCGGACAAAGAAAAAATCATTTCCGTTTCTTCGGAATGCGCCGGAGGCTTTGTGTTTGTTTCCGTTTCCAATCCCGTGGCCGAGGATGTACCCATTCGAAACAATATGGTGAATACCACAAAATCGAATCGTGTCCTGCACGGATACGGGCTATCTTCTCTTCAAAAAACGGCGCATAAGTACGATGGATATTTAACACTTTCCTGCAAAGACCGTGTTTTTACCGTTGGGATTGACCTTGCGCTTGCCGGCGAGGCTTGCTAAAGCCTCGTTTTTTATTTTTATACGAAAAACGCATGACCGAAAACGCCTCCGAAAAAGGCCGTATTCATGTTACCGTGTTTAAAAAATCTTCCACCGCCTCAAAAAAATGAACGGGAGAAAGCTTTAAGCGGTTAAATCGGGCAATCAACTCCAAAACTTCGGCTTTATCGGTGGAAATATCCGAAACGAAACCGCGAATGGAAAAACCGCGGTTGCTTCCTTCTATCAGTGCAATTCCATACCCTTCGCGTGTTGCGGAGCCGACCGGAATTTCATCCGTTAATAATATATATTTCATAAAACACCTCTCATATGGCATCAGATTAAACAACTTTGAAATATGCTTCTTGCATTGGCGGAGCACAATGCTTTTTCAATATACGTGCTCTCTGTTCATCATTAAAAATGCGAAAAACAAAAGAAAAGTAAAATCTATAACATAGGGCGTTCCTCTTTTTGAAAGAAATGTAAAAAACGAACAATCAAACAAAAGCAATTGGCATGCCGTACAGACCAATTACGTCTTCATTTTTTATAAAAACAAATAAAAATTCAAGAAAAACAGGAGTAAACGATGTCATTCCGAGAGTTTTTATGCGTTGTTCGGCAGACGCCGATATCCGAATTTGTATGTTAAAAAGAAACGGCTTGTCTGTTTGATAAATCCCAACGCAAAACGCAATCTCATGCAAAATGTATTGACATTTTTATGAAAGTATGATAAAATGATAGAACTAAAAGATAGATTTTCAAAAAAGCGAGGTTTTGACAATGCATTGGTCAGAAGAAATTGCGCAACAAATTATCGCGCGCAATCCGAACAAAGAAGAATACGTATGCGCAGCCGGCATCAGCCCCTCCGGCTCGGTTCACATCGGTAATTTCCGCGATGTGGCAACATCGCTGTTTGTGGTAAAAGCCTTGCAAAAACAAGGAAAAAAGGCAAAGCTTTTATTTTCTTGGGACGAGTTTGACCGTTGCCGCAAAATCCCCGCCAATGTACAAGCCGTTGTGGGAAACGAATACGACAAATATATCGGATGCCCCTATGTGGATATTCCCGATCCGTGGGGATGTCACGAAAATTATGCAAAGCACTTTGAAGAAGAATTTTTGAATGCGATGCAACAGTTCGGTATCAAAATGGATTGCCGCTACCAAGCGGAAATGTACCGCGAAGGCAAATATACAAAAGATATTTTGGAAGCCTTGAAAAAGCGCGGGGAAATTTTTGAAATTTTGGATACCTTTAAAACCAAAGACGCCGACAAGTCCCCCGAACAGCTGCGGGCAGAGCACGATGCGGAAAAAGCGGTATATTACCCCGTAAGCATCTTTTGTCCGGTTTGCCATACCGATTTTACTACGGTTACCGCACTCTCCGAGGATTGTACCGAAGCAGACTATTCTTGCCGTTGCGGTCACACGGGACATTTTAATTTCTTGGAAAATACCAACTGCAAGCTGGGCTGGAAAATTGACTGGCCCATGCGTTGGAGATACGAGCAAGTGGATTTTGAGCCGGGCGGAAAAGACCATGCCGCACCCACCGGTTCTTACAGCAATTCCAAAGTCATCTCCAAAAAAATCTTTGACTACGATGCACCGTTCTTCCAAGGTTATGAATTCATCGGCATTAAGGGCATGACCGGCAAAATGTCCAGTTCCTCCGGATTGAATCTGACACCGGATACACTGTTAAAGCTTTATCAGCCGGAGGTCGTTTTGTGGCTCTATTCCAAAACCGCCCCCACCAAAGCCTTTGACTTCTGCTTTGACGATGGCATCCTCCGTCAATATTTTGAATTTGACAAAATGTTAACCGATTGCCGCGAAGGCAAGGCAACCGATGCCGTTCGGGATATCATGGAGCTTTGCCGAATTGAAGGAAGAGAAATTGAAACCGTGCCGATGTCTTTGTTGGTACAGCTCGGCTCCATTGTAAACTTCAACGTACCCATATTGGAAACCGTATTTGAAAAAATCGGAATGCCTTACAAAGCGGAACAGTTTGCCGACCGTCTTGACCGTGCAAAATTTTGGCTGGAGCAATGCGCACCCGATCAGGTAAACCATCTGCGCGCAACGCGAAATTGGGAGGTTTACAACACCTTAACCGCCGAGGAAAAGCAGGAAATTCAACAGTTGCATGACTGCATTGCAAAAGGCGGATATACGCTGGATGAACTGAATACGGCACTTTATGCCATTCCGAAAGCCGTTTACGGAACCGAAATGTCCGAAAAAGAGCTGAAGAGTATCCAGGGCGCATTTTTCCGTACGGTCTACAAGCTCCTCATTGACAAGGAAAAAGGGCCGCGGCTTTATCTCTTCCTTTACGCCATTGAATCCGAAAAATACGTTGGATTGCTGGATTTTTCCTATGAGCAAACCGAGGAAGAGCGCAAAGCCGATACGCCGGAGGAAACCGCTTGCTGTCCCGCGGAAAGCGTACAATCCGCAACGCGTGAACCGGATCCCGTAGAGCCAATCAAGGAACAGGTTACCATTGATGATTTTTCCAAATTGGATTTGCGCGTTTGCAAAATTCTCAAAGCGGAAAGCGTACGCAAGTCTCATTCCTGCCTCAAATTAACCTTGTTCGATGGGTTGGGCGAGCGTGTAATCATGTCCTCTATTAAAGAAGAATATCAGCCCGAACAGCTGATAGGCAAAAAAATCATCGTCATTGCCAACCTCAAGCCAAACCGCATTTGCAATATCAACTCCAACGGTATGCTGCTTGCCGCAACAAACAATGCCTGCGGCTGTCAAATCATCTTTGTTGACGACAGTGTGCCGGAAGGCACTGCCATTCATTGATTGAATGAAAATTTGATTGTTGAGAGGGTGCTTTTTCCAAAAAAATATCCTCTCCGATTTTGATTTGCCGTACATCGGTACCCTCACCGTAACAGAAAAGGATTTTTTATGAATTTAAATGTAAAAATAAAGCTTTCGCGCGGAATGAACGCGCCGGAATACGCAACCGATGGTTCGGCTGCCGTGGATTTACGCGCGGCATTGGAAGAAAATGAAACCGTCACCATTTTACCGGGAGAACGCGCCTTGATTCCCACGGGGCTTTCCATTTCGCCGCAATCGCGCGATACCGTTGCGGTAATCGCCGCGCGAAGCGGTCTCGGCGTCAAAAAAGGAATTGCACTTTCCAACGGAATCGGCGTCATTGACAGCGACTATCGCGGCGAAATTCAGGTCGGGCTGATTAACCACGGACAAGAACCGTTTGAAGTACGGCGCGGAGACCGCATTGCGCAAATGCTGTTTTTGCCCGTTCTGACCGCCAATTTTTTGGTTACCGATGTTCTCGATGATACCGAGCGCGGCGATGGCGGATTCGGACATACGGGCATTCAATAAAGAAAAAAGGATTCTTATGCACGGTTTTTTCACCGTATATGAGAATCCTCTTTTGTTTTTTTAATTTTATTTTTATTTTTTGAAAAATTCTCCATTGCATAACGAAATTCTTTTCGCACATAATAAAAACAGCCGGAGAAAAAATTCCGAGAAATGACAAAAGCGCAAGCTTGCGCGTCAGAAAGGAGTTATGGATATGATTATGGATCGTATTGCGCTGATTCTTACCGTTATCGGCGCACTGAACTGGGGCAGCATCGGGTTGTTTCAATTCGATATTGTGGCATGGATCTGCGGAGGACAAGCCTCCTTGCTCAGCCGCATTATTTATACGGTGGTTGCCCTTGCCGGTATTTGGTGTATCTCGCTGATTTTTCGCGCCCGCGACACCTTTGATGAAATTGAAGAATAAACAAAAACGGGAAGGAACCGACCTGCAAAGTCGTTCCTTCCCTATTTTTTGATTTTTGCAGTCAATACCGCTTGGAATAACCGTTTTCCGCCTCGTTGGGATACGGTTCGTTGGGCTTTTCGCCCGTTCCGACCTGCGGCGCCGTTGTTTGAAAAGGCTCTGCTGTCGTCTCTTCGGTTTGCGTTTGCGATTCGGAAGTCTCCTCCCGCGGCACGTAATGAATACAGCCTGCCAAACAAACGGCAATGCAAAGCATACAAAATGCCGCTGCAATTCTATGATGATATTTTTTCATTTTGTTTCCACTTTCTCCGCAAAACAACATCTGCGGTTCCGAATTTCTTGCCTGCTTCCCGATTCTCCCCATATTCATCGAAATCAATCGCCGAACTATCTCAAAGCAGCTTTACAATGGATGCAATGAGCCACAGCACAATGCAAATCGGTACGCCGGGCGAACGCAATGCGTAAAAAAGTTGCTTTGGAAAAGCGCGAAACGGCACGGGCACCGTGTAGGAAGAATCCAAATTGACGCGTGCATAACGGTGATAAATTTTACGCGCTTCCCCAACGGCAAACGCGCCGAACAGCAGGAACAGCACAATCAAACAAAAAATAAAAATTTCATTGCTGCCCGCATTTACATAAAAGGCAGAAAGATACGGCTGTCCGAACAGGCAGAATAAATTGTAACAGAAATGCAACAAAAACGCCGTAAAAAAGGAACGCGTAGCATACATCGCGGTTGCCAAAAGCACACCGAGAAGCAGATAAGTTAAAAACAGCGGGAAAGAAAAATGCAACATGGAAAAACACAGCGCACTGACCGCAATGGCAACCGGCACGCCAAAGCGCTCATACTCGGCACATAAAACGGCGCGAAAAATCAGCTCTTCTCCAAATGCGGGCAACACACCGTAAGCCAAAATTACGTACACCGTTTCCGCCGCGCCTCCTGTCATGCGTGCCACAAAGGTATCGTACAGTGTAAAGCTTCCGCTCAATGAGGCAATGCCTCCCGTTAAAACGGAGCACAGCAATCCGCCCGAAATCATCACAATCAGCATGCAAAAAACGAACCACAGCTGCTCCGGACGTATCGCACGCAAACAAATGCGCTTGGCAAAGCGATCCCCTTTCCATTTTCCGTAAATGACAGCGGGAATTAAGAAAATGAAAACCTGTAAAAGAATCACAACGGCATATTCATTGTTGCGATCGGTCAAATAAGCGTCCACGATACGCGACAGAAGCAACAAAAGAAATACGGCGGCTACCAAAATCAACGGCGCGTGCACCGTCCGATGCGCAGAATTTGCACCGGAAGCGTTCTCCTGCACGGAAGCAACCGCACGGGAATCTTCCGCTTTTCCCTTTCCCCATGCCCGAACGGCATGCCGAAAAGCGGCGATTTTTTGTTGCAAGAACGAGCCTTCTTGGGTTGCCGTTTTGGGCGTTTTCTCCTCTTTTTCAACGGCAGCCCGACAGGAAACAACCGAACGGTCGGTAAAAATCAGCGACACCGCTTTGTCATGCGCTTCAACGGGAACGCGTTTCAGCATCATCTGCCGATAAACCGCGCCAACCGCAATTCCGGGAAAATCGGCAAGAAAACGGTCGTAATACCCTTTTCCGTAACCGAGTCGGCATCCGCGCGGATCAAATGTGAGCGCAGGCAAAATACAAAGCGCACGCGCATCTGGCTCGCAAAGCGGTGCCTCGGCAGGCGGCTCCGGAATGCGATATGCTCCCGGAGACAGCCGCATTTCGGGTTGCAAAACATAAAACCGCATAGTATGGGTTTCGGTGTTGCAACGCGGGAATGCAACGGGAATACCGCGCGCACGTGCCGCATGTACCAACGGCAATAAATTGACCTCGTCCGCCATTGGCGCGTACAGCAAAATTGCCGATGCATTGCAAAATTCCTTTGACCGTACAATTCGCTTGACAATCTCGCTGTCCATGCGCTTTTTCTCTTCCGGAGAGACGGTTGCGCGTTTTTGCTTTAAAATTTCACGCAATTCTTGTTTCGTCATATCAATCCGCCAACACGGCGCGGCGCAAATTCTCGGCGGCGTCATAGCCCTGTAAAGCCCCCACCAAAGCCAAGCCGAATTCCAACGCCACCCCCATTCCGGCGGCGGTAATCACCTTGCCGTCCGTTACAACACGCACGCCGTTCGGTACCGGAACGGCATCGGTTAAATATTCCTCAAAGCCGGGAAAACAGGTGGCGCGCTTGCCTTTGAGGTATCCGCGCTTGCCCAACACCATGGGAGCGGCGCAAATTGCCGCAAGATAGGCATTGTTGGAAGCGGCAGCGTGAATAGCCGCTTCGACTGTACGCGCAGCATCCAAATTACGCGTTCCCGGCATACCGCCCGGCAGAATGACCATTTCGGGCTTGGCATCGCGAAACATCGTATCCGGCATGTCTGCCTGTACGGCAATTCCGTGCGCACCGACAATCCAATCGTTTCCTCCGACACCAACGGTTGTTACCGAAAGTCCGGCACGGCGCAACAAATCCAACGGCGTTAACGCTTCCACCTCTTCAAAACCATTTGCCAAAAACATATATATCATCGTAAATTCTCCTTTTTCCAAATTTCAAAAGTCCGTTAAAAGCCTATTTCCCTGCCGTCAAACGAATGAGCAATCCAAGCCTGTCCGGCTGATCCTTTGCCTCGTGCGCGGCACGGTTGCGATGAATTTCGCCGCATTTCGTACAGCGATGATAAATAATATATCCCTTTCGCGCGTCCGGTTCCACACGTATCGGCTCCATTTGTCCGCCGCAGGTGTTGGCGCGGTCTCCCGGATTGACATCCACATGAAGCGACCAAAGGCAAAACGGGCAATGGTTGCGCGATGTATAGCCCAGCGGATGCACCTCTTTTCCGCAATGTGCACACACAAAGCCGTTATCGTTTTTTGTAAACCGTTTTTGTTCCAACCGTTGTACGCCTCCCTTGCTCTTGTTATTATCATACTACCATAAACCCTTGAAAAAGTCAAGAATACACCGCAAAAATACCGCACTTTTTCAAACGGGACAACGACCAATCGGCTAAATTTCCAGTTCCAATCCGTCAAAGGCTACCACAATGCGGTACGGCTCCATTTTTTTACAAAGCGTTTGATGATCCGTGTGCAGGGTACGCGCCATATGCGTGATGCAAAAGCGTCCCACATATTGATTGAGCGTTTTTTGCATTTCCAAAACCATATTCAAACTGTTGTGTTCAAAGATACGGTGATCGCCATTGCAATCTCCAATGGTTCCGTCCAAAATGGCAAAATCCGGACGGTATTTTTTGATTGCCTGCACTTCATCGTACAAAAGCCATGCCCCGTCAAGCCCGTAAAACACCGTCCGCTCTCCATCGGTAATAATATAATGAAGAGTTCCCTCGCAGGTAGCATGATTGCCCTTGCAGGCGACAATCGTATATTTTTCGAAATTTGCGGGCTCTCCGCAAACAGGCTTTATCAATTTTGCGCCTTTTTCCGTCAGTGCGTTTAGCGTTGCTTCGCAAAAGTGATCCCCGTGCCGGTGCGTATTTAAAATACCGGTGATAGCGGATTCCGTTTTTCCAAGCGCCTGCAATGCATCGCAAACCTGCGGTCCGGGATCAATCAGTAAGGTATCGTCAATCAACAGTGCGGACATTCTGCGAAATTCTGACATTTCTGCCGTCCTTTCCAACGGCCAATCGGCGGCTCCGGTACCCAAAAAAGTTAACTTCATGTTTTTTCCTTTCTATTCGTTGATTTTTCCTTTTCAAGCTATAAATAAAATAACCTTACAGGCAAACATCCAAAATCCACGGTAAATGGTCGGAAGCAATCAATGCCCTGTGCTCCGTAACCGGCAAATAGCGCCGTACGGTAAGCCCGTGCACAAACACATGGTCAATTCCGTTATCCGATACCGTTGGCATTTGATATTGATATTTGCCCGTCTCCGCATCATAGCTTGCATAGCAACCGTAATAGCCGTACTTTTGAAAGGTTTCCGCAACCTCTTGCGCCGGCGTCAATACGGTACCGAGCAAATGACAGGCTTCACTGTCTGCCGTGCAATTCAAATCGCCGCCCATAACTATGGGAATATCGGCACATGCGGAATCGGATGCACGTACACGGTCAATCAACAACAGAATGCGGCGGGCATTGTCCGCGCGAACCGCTTGTGCCTGC
>CAYYCU010000044.1:0-10403 GCA_964470415.1 uncultured Ruminococcus sp. | reverse complement strand
TCGCAAACTGATTTCGAGTCAGCCCCGTTATGACCACTTCGATACCTCTCCGTGTGCATCATTGAAATTTGACTTTAAATAGTATACCATAAATTTGAAAAAAATGCAATAGCTTTTAAAAAATATTTCGCTTGTTTTTTGTATTTTTAAATTTTTGGTTATTTTATTGTTTTTTCGACTTTATTTTTCCTTTTTTTATGCAGAATAAAGTCGGTTCGTTCATAAAATATTCATACATAAAAAAATATTTATGATATAATTATCTTGTATATTGTTGCTCTTAAATTGTGATGATTGTTTGGAGGTTTTATGGCTGGCTTAAGAATGTTGGCAATTGATCTCGGCGCGTCCAGCGGGCGAGGCATTGTCGGTACTTTTGACGGTGAACATCTTGCACTGCATGAAAATCACCGCTTTTCCAATGATCCGGTAATTGTAAACGGCAGAATGTATTGGGATATTTTGCGGATTTTTCATGAAATTAAGCAATCAATCGCCAACACCGTGTTGAACAACGAGCCGGTTGTTTCAATCGGAATTGATACATGGGGCGTGGATTATGCATTGATTGACCGCTTTGGAAGAATGCTTTCCAATCCGGTTCATTACCGCGACACGCGTACAAACGGAATTGCAGACTGTAGTTCTCAAGAATGATCGGCAGAGACGCTTTATACAACCGCCGGCATTCAATGTTTGAATTTCAATACGATTTTCCAGTTGGCTGCCGATTTGCGTGACAATCCCAACGCGTTTGACAATGCGGAGCGTATGTTAAACATTCCCGACTTGTTGAACTATTTTCTGACGGGACACATGGCAAACGAATATACCATTCTTTCTACGGGGGCACTTTTGGATGCGAACAAACGGGATTATGCATTTGCATTAACCGATGCGCTTGGAATCCCGCGCAAATTGTTCGGTCCGGTTGTGCAGCCCGGTTACAGAGTTGGCAAGCTGTTGCCGCAAATACTGGAGGAGACGGGAAAAACCGATGCGGAGGTTATCACCGTGGCGTCTCACGATACTGCAAGCGCGGTTCTTGCGGTTCCCACTTTGGAAGAAGACTTTATTTTCATCAGCAGCGGTACATGGTCATTGATGGGAACGGAAGTGAAACAACCCGTCATCAATGCGCAGTCGCAGGCCTTGAACTTTACAAACGAAGGCGGCGCCATGGGAACCATTCGCTTTTTAAAGAATATCATGGGGCTTTGGCTTTTGCAGGAATCGCGCCGTCAGTGGAAGCGTGAGGGACATGATTACAGTTTTGCGCAACTGGAAGCGTTTGCAAAAGAGAGCCGTCCGTTACGCAGCTTGGTGGATCCGGATGATGCCGCCTTTGCGGTTCCCGGCAATATTCCCGCGCGTATT
Organism: uncultured Ruminococcus sp.; assembly: GCA_964470415.1. Taxonomy (GTDB): domain Bacteria; phylum Bacillota; class Clostridia; order Oscillospirales; family CAG-272; genus UMGS1865. The sequence continues at coordinate 9,026 of CAYYCU010000044.1, read as the reverse complement.
CGCGATTTTTGCCGCCGTACGGGGCAACCTGTTCCCGAAACGGTTGGTGAAATTGTGCGTTGTATTTATGAGAGCTTGGCTTTAAAATACCGCATGACGGCTGCTTCTATCGGACAGTTTATGAAAAAGCCGGCAAAAAAGATATATGTGGTAGGTGGGGGAACCAAGGATGCGTTCCTCAGTCAAATGACCGCAGACGCATGCGGCGTTCCGGTATCGGCGGGACCGGGAGAAGCGACCGCAATCGGAAATTTGATGATGCAGGCAATTGCCGCCGGTGAGGTTTCCGATTTGCGGGAAGCAAGAACCGTTGTTTCCGCATCCTTTGACGTAAAGCATTACGAACCGTCCTGCAATCGGGAGATTTGGGATGAGGCTTATGCTCGGTTTTGTGCTCTTTGCTGACGAAAAATTACCTGTCAGGTCGTTTTTAAAATGATAATTGGGGATTATAAAAAAGAAAAACAAAAAATGGGAGGCTATTATGAAATCCAATCAAAGCGGAGAACTGGTTGTAATCGGAATGAAGGGTTGTGAAAAGTTTGCGGAACAGGTGGACTACTATTTGAAGGATTGGCGCAGACGCGGCAGCGGTGAGGATAAAAACTTTGCCATTGTTGCAGATTGCCCAAGATTCAGTTCCGGTGAAGGAAAGGGTATCCTTCACGAATCCATGCGCGGCAAGGATGTTTACATTATTTGCGATCCCTTTAATTACGGCGTAACTTACAAAATGTACGGTATGACCGTTCCGATGAGCCCGGATGACCACTATGCCGATTTAAAGCGTATTATTGCGGCAATTGGCGGAAAAGCGAAAAGAATTACCGTCATTATGGCAATGCTTTATGAGGGCAGACAGCACAAGCGTTCCAGCCGCGAGTCTCTCGACTGTGCTTTGATGTTGCAAGAGCTTGTTTCTATGGGTGTTTCCAATATTTTAACCTTTGATGCGCACGATTCCCGTATTTGCAACGCCATTCCGCTTGCCGGCTTTGATAATGTTCAGCCGACCTATCAAATGATTAAGGCTTTGGTTCGCGCGGTTCCGGATGTTCAAATCGACAAAGACCATATGGCAATTATTTCTCCCGATGAGGGTGCAATGTCCCGCAGTATGTATTACAGCTCGGTTTTGGGCTTGGACATCGGTATGTTCTATAAGAGAAGAAACTATTCGATTGTCATTAACGGAAAAAATCCGATTGAAGCGCATGAGTACCTCGGTCAGGATTTGCACGGCAAGGATGCGATTGTAGTCGATGATATGATTTCTTCCGGAGAATCTATGCTTGATGTATGTAAGCAACTGAAAGAAAAGGGCGCTTGCCGCGTATTCTGTTTTGCCACGTTCGGACTGTTTACCGATGGCTTTGATAAGTTTGACCAAGGCTTCCAAGACGGTATTTTTGATAAAATTTTTACCACCAATTTGGTTTACAGACGTCCAGAACTGTTAAAGAAACCGTGGTTTGTAGAGGTGAATATGTGCAAATACGTTGCATATTTGGTTGATACATTGAACAACGATGCAACAATCAGCTCGTTGCTGAATCCCGTTAAGCGCATTCAAAACTTAATGGAAAAGCATCGCGGTGATCTTGCATCGCAAATGAGAATTGATTTTGACGATTCGCTTTGATATGAATTTTTCGTTTGAATAAAACCAAAAAGCTTCGCTTTCTTCTTGCTGTGCGGCGTTGCCGAGCGAGAAAACGCGAAGCTTTTTGGTTATATATATCAAAATGTCCGATAATTGATATTTTTTGTGTGTAAAGGTTGCATTTTTTTCATAAATATGTTAAAATAATAAAAGTGAAAGGTCCGGGAAAGTCTTGGAAGGGCTTTTCACATTTTTTCAGAAAAGGAGTTTAAAACTTTTCGCATGAATTCCATGAAGGATTATCGCCATTTGCTGACAAGCATGGATAGATTGTTAGATTATATATTGAATTTTTTTGTTTCCTATATTTGTTATTTGGTTACAAAATTTTTTAATCCCGCAACCTTTCGTATCGGAAATGTGCGTGCGATTTTTGTAATCAGTATTTTGTGTCTGATTACGTCCTTTTTATATAACTATTATAATGTTTATGCGCCAATGCGAACACGCAGTGCATTGTTTTTTATCGGTCGTATTTTTTTGGTCAACCTGGAAGTGATAGGTATTTCGGCGGCAGTTTTGATGTTGCTGCATCACGAAAACGTATCGGCTTATGTTACATGGCTTTTGCTTACGGCTGTTTTCGGTTCGATTATTACAATTACCAAAAAGATTGCCATGATATCTTTTTTACGCACGATACGCGCAAAAAAGCATAATATTAAGCATATTTTACTGGTAACGGACAGTCAAGAAATGGCAGACGCCTATATGGAAGAAATATTGAACAATCCGCAGTTCGGTTATTCTGTCATCGGATATGTTGGAAATTTGAATGTCATTGGTTTGGAACATCTCGGAACCACAGCTGATTTGGATCGCATTCTCAAGGAATATCGTCCGGACGAGGTCGTTTTGGCTTTTGATACCGTACGAAAGAAGTTAATTACCAAATATATTACGGTATGCAACAACAATTGCACCAAAATTTTTGTTGTCCCGGCAATTTGCGGATATTTTCGGTCGCCGCGTCAGGTAACGGAGCTTGGAAATTTACCGATGATTGATATTCGCAGTACACCGCTGGACAAACTTTCCAACCAATGGCTGAAACGCTTGACCGATATTATCGGCTCCTTAATTTTAATTGTTCTGACATCTCCTTTGATGCTGTTTACCGCAATCGGAGTCAAGCTTTCTTCTCCCGGTCCCATTTTGTTTCGCCAAACCCGCGTTGGACGGAACAACGAAGAATTTACCATTTATAAGTTCCGTTCTATGCGCGTGAATGATGCGGAAGAAACGGGATGGTCAACAGAGAATGATCCCCGCAAAACCAAATTCGGTGTCTTTATCCGCAAATTTGCATTGGACGAGCTTCCGCAGTTTTTCAATGTTTTAAAGGGCGATATGAGTTTGGTGGGCCCGCGTCCCGAAGTTCCGTATTATGTAGAGCAGTTTAAAAAGACCGTTCCGCTTTATATGCTGAAGCATACGCTTCGTCCCGGCATTACGGGACTTGCTCAAATCAAAGGCTTGCGCGGCGATACCTCGATTCAAGCGCGCATTGATGAGGATATCAATTATATTGAAAATTGGACGTTTTGGGGAGACATTCGTATCTTGTTGATGACGCCGTTTTGTGCAATCAACCGTCACGAAAAATATGCGGCAAGAGATGAAAAAGAACGGCAAAAGCAGGCGCGTATGGGCGCAAAGCCAACCATTGAGAAGGATACGGAGGAGAGCAAGGATGAGTAAAATTTTGTATGTTGCCTCTACCGCGTCCCACATAAACCGTTTTCACCGCCCCTATCTTACGGCGCTTGCCGAACATGCGGAAGTACGCACCATGGCAACCGGGGAGGGCGTTGATTTTTCAATCTTGTTTGATAAGCATTTTTTCAGCCTGTCCAATTTTTACAGTATTTTGAAAATCCGAAAAATATTGAAGCGGGAACAGTTTGATTTGTTGTTGTTAAATACATCGTTGGCGGCGTTTTTGGTTCGTGCGGCAATGACGGGTTGGAAAAAACGTCCGTATGTGCTCAATGTTGTACACGGATATCTGTTTTCTTATCCGCCAAAAAAGCCAAAGGACAAAATTCTCTTGCTTTGCGAGCGTTTGGTTCGCGGCAAAACCGATGATATTGCGGTAATGAATGAAGAAGATTTAAAAATTGCCGAACACTGTGCTTTATGTAAAAAAAAGGTTTATTTTCTCAAGGGCATGGGAATTTCAATTCCCGAAAACACGGTTGCCGAAAATCGGTCGCTTTGTGCGCGTTATGCCGAAGAACGGGATATTATTTGTACGTTCGTCGGAGAGATGAGCAAACGAAAAAATCAAATTTTTTTGATACATGCCGTTCAAGCATTGCGCGCAACGGGACTGCCTGTCAAGCTTTTGCTGGTTGGCGATGGCAAAGAGCGAGGCGCATTGGAAAAAGAAATTTCCGCATCCCATTTGGAGAATGTTGTTTTTTTGGTGGGAGAGACCGAACATGTGCGCGACTATCTTGCCGTTACGGATATTTATGTTTCCGCCAGCCGTTCGGAGGGGTTGCCTTTTAACATTATGGAGGCAATGGAGGTTGGATTGCCTGTTTTGGCATCGGATACCAAAGGGCAACATGACCTTTTGGCGGCTTATCCCAATATGCTGTATCCTTTGGATGATACCGATGCGTTTTGCGCAAAAATTCGATATCTTTTCGAAAATCGGAAAACAGGCGTGCGAGCCATGCAGTATCCGGAATTGCAAGCATATACGTTAGACCGCGTTTTGCCGGAAAATTTAAAAATATTTACTTTGGGATTACAAAAAAATGAACACACGTCTTGATACTTTACGGTCTTTTTATACCGGAAAAATATACCCCGTAGCGGTTGCTTTGTTAATTTTTTTGGGACATTGTACGGGCAGAGAAGTGATATTCGGTTCCGTGTTGATGCTTACGTTGATCCCGGCACTGTTGATTTGTCATGATTTTCGATTTGCCGTTCTGCCGTTCCTTTGCAGTATTTTTATTGTCAGTGTGCAAGATTATACCCCAAGCAATCCGGGTTATGCCGAACGCTATTTAAAACCCGGTGTGTTGATTCCGGTTGCTGCGGTTCTGACCTTGCTTTTGGCGGCGCTGGTTTGCTTTATTGTGCGCAACCGAAAAATCACCAATCCTTTATCCAAGCAAAGCATCCTTTGGAGCATGGTCATATTTTGTGCGGCCTTGTTATGTAACGGAATATTCAGCTCTCATTATACCGTAAAAAATCTGTTTTTTGTGTTTTTTATGATTTTTTCCCTGCTTGTCGTTTATATTCTGTTTGCACTTTTTCTTCGCTTTGACAAAACTTCTTTTGATTATTTTTTGTACTGTCTTGTCATTGCCGGCCTGCTGATTTTGGCGGAATTGATTTTCGCTTACGGCACTACGGTGCAATTTGAGAATGGGGAAATTGTAAAGGGCAGTGTGGTACTTGGCTGGGGTGTTTGGACCAATATCGGCGGCATGTTGGCTTTTTTAATGCCTGCTTGCTTTTATTTCGCCGCCTCGCACAAGCACGGTTGGATTGGCTTTTTGCTCGGCTTATTTGAATATTTTGGCATTGTACTTTCGCAAAGCCGCGGCGCATTGCTGGTTGGCAGTTTGGTTTTGGTTTGTTGTTTGATATTTCTTTGTTTTTGCGGAAACAATAAAAGAATCAACCGGATTTTTACACTGGGCATTTTTTCTTTCGCAATCCTCGTTTTCGGAGTTTTTTCCAAAAAATTCATCGGGTTGGTTCAAAATTTTCTGAATATGGGTTTTGCCGATAACGGCCGATTTGAAATGTGGTCGATTGGATTGCATAATTTTTTGAAAAATCCGATTTTCGGTTCCGGATTTTACGATTCCTATTCCACTTTGGATTGGGATATGGGCATTTATCCGTATTTATATCATTGTACCGTTGTTCAATTGCTCGGTTCAACGGGGCTTGTCGGAACGTTGGCTTATGCATACCATCGTTTTTGCACCGTCCGTCTTGTTGTAAAACATCCAAGCGCAAAAAAGACTTTTCTCGGATTTTGTATCTTGAGTTTGCTTTTGTTTAGCTTGACCGATGTGCTGTTTTTTAAAACTTATCCTACCATTTATTATTCTTTCATGCTTTTGTTTATTGAGCGTGCCGATTGGGGAGGAAGAGAAGAATAAACGGATGTCTCATTGCACTTTTTGTCAATGAGACATCCGCTTTTTATCGGATTTGATTTATCTTTTCAGCAGAACGTTTTTCTCGTAATCGGCAATCGAACGGAACCAAGAAAGGTCGCCCGGCATGCCTGCGCGTGCACAAAATTCATTCCAAACATCGCCAACGGGGAAGAGCTTGAGTTCTTCCTGCAACATCATAAGCTCGGTAAATTGCAGATTATCCTGCATATTTTTCATTTTTTCATTGGGAAGCAACATAGCGGTCAGCAACGCTTTTTGTACCGCGCGCATACCCATTACCCAAGCGGCAATGCGGTTGATGGATGCATCAAAATAGTCGGTAGCAAGAATGACGCGATCCAACGCATCGTTTCGGACAATTTCTTTCATCATTTCCAGCGTTTCATCATCGTAACGCACGACATGGTCGGAGTCCCAACGGACACCGCGTGTAACATGCAATGCAATTTTGGGATGGAAGCAAAGCAACGCGGAAATCTTGTCGGATACCAACTCGGTGGGATGATAATGTCCGTTGTCCATCAGCGGAACAATGCCGCGTGTGGTGGCATAGGACAGTGCGAACTCGGCGGAACCGGCGGTATAGGATTCCAAACCGATACCGAACACCTTGGATTCCAGTGTTATGTTTACCAAATTTTTATCGTATCCGCAACCGAGAATTTGATCCAAAGAATCCATATATCGCATTCTGGGGCCGAGACGGTCGGCGGGAATATCTTTCAATCCGTCCGGAATCCAAATATTCATCAAGCAGGGAACGCCGGTTTCCCGTGCAAAGTATTCTGCAATGCGAACGCAGGCAATACCGTGGCGAATCCAAAAATCACGAATTTTTTGGTCGGGATTGGTTAGCGTGCCGTTGGCAGCAAGCGGATGGGAAAAATAAGTAGGATTGAAATCAAGACCGATGTGACGTGCTTTGGCAAAATCCACCCAAGGTTTAAAATGCTCCGGCTTAATTTGATCGCGATCCGGAACGCATCCGTCTTTGTAAATGCCGTAGGATGCATGTACATTGACATTGTGTTTGCCGGGAATTAAAGAAAATGCCATATCAATATCTTGCATCAGCTCCTGCGGAGTCGATGCGGCGCCCGGATAATTTCCGGTTGCCTGAATTCCGCCGGTCAGTGCGCCGGCATTTTCAAAGCCTTTTACATCATCGCCTTGCCAGCAATGCATGGAAATAGAAACGCGGGAGAGCTGTCGGAGTACCGCTTCCGTGTCGATGCCAATGGCGGCGTAACGTTCTTTTGCAATTTGATAAAGTTCTTTTTGCGTCATGTTTGACCTCCGCTATTTTTTTAATTTACTATCATTATAGAGGATAATCCGAAAATTTACAATATGAAATTGCAAATTGCATAAAAATATCCCCTTTTTAAAAAAATATCTCCCTATGTTATGACCGATTTCTGCGCTTGCCCGCCAACGGATTTTTTGCCATTGCCTTTTCCATGTCTTGGTTGGTAACGTGTGTATAAATTTGCGTGGTATTTAGCTGTTCGTGGCCGAGTACCTCTTTTAAAATTCTGACATCTACATTACCGGACTGATACATCAGCGTTGCGGCGGTATGCCGAAGCTTGTGTACCGAATAGTGTTTTGCCTCCAGTCCGGCAAGCTTTAAATATTTATATACCATTGCCTGTACGGTCTTTGTGCTGATGCATTGTTCCAAACGGCTGAGGAAGAGTGCTTTATCCTGTACATGTGCATATTTTGCGCTTTTCCGTTCGATCAGGTAATCCTTTAAGGCATACTGACATGCGTCATTGAGATAAATCAGACGTTCTTTGCTTCCTTTACCCATAACGCGCACCGAAGTCATTTCCGAATCAATATCGGAGAGGTTGATGCCGACCAGCTCGGAAAGTCGCATTCCGCAGTTGAGAAAAAGCGTGAGAATGGCATAATCCCGAATGCGATAAGGCGATTCTTTATCTTGCTCCACCGCTTCCAACAGCTTGAGGGCTTCTTCCAAGCTGAGAACCTTTGGAAGTGTTCTTTTCGGCTTTGGAGAATCAATGTCCATGGTTGGATTGTAGGAAAGCAGGTGCCGCTTACTGACCAAAAATTTATAAAGAGAACGAATGGCAGAGAGCTTGCGGGAACGTGCCGACCATTGATTTTTTCGCGTTTCGCCGGCGTAGAGGAGAAATGCATAAATATCTTCCGGACGTATTTCGGAAAGCCGCTCCGTACCGACTGATGAAATGTCAATTTGAAAAAATGCTTCGGAATCCAATGCAATGCCGTTTTCCCGTGCAATTAAAAAGCGGAAAAAAGTACGCAGATCCAGCAAATATTCTTGTATGGTTTTTTGCGAACAGCCCTGAATGGATACTTTATAGGCTGCATACTCTTGAATGATTTGAGAAAATTCCGTTGATGATATTTCGTTGTGCATTTATATTTCTCCCATCAAAACATTTTGTAATACCGCCGAGCAAAAATCTTTGCTTGCAGCCCTGCCGCACTCTGATTTGCCATGCAAGCCTTTCTGCGTATATTATACTATATTTATTGATTTTTTAGTTGATAAATTGTAAATTTTTGCTTCTTCGTGTTGCAATTTTGTAGGTTTTTCGATATAATATACCCACTGTTTGCTATATTTGTGAGGTAGTACATGAAGGCGTTTTTTAAAGAACATTCCTATAATGTGGTAAAGATGTTTTTGAACCAATTTGCCATAGCGATTTTCGGCTTTACACTGACGCTTGCCGCAACGCAGGCAAAAAGTGCAACGCTGCGCAACGTTACAAGCGTAGGTTCGGTTTTGTTTTATTTGTTTCTTCTTTATACCATGACATGGGAAATCGGCTTTAAAGACCGTGTGGCTGTGCAGGCGGGCCGCACCAAACGGAATCCTCTGCGCGGCGGCATCATTTCTTTATGTGCAAACATGATAAACTTTATCTTGGCAATTTTCAGTATGCTGGCCTCGCTTTTGCCGCAATCCGCAATAACCGCGATTGGAGGCGTATGCCGTTCTGCCGCGCTTTTGTTAGAGGGCATGTACACGGGGTTGCTTACCAATGAGGTCGGAGGCGCGGCATTAAGCTCTTATTGGTTTGTTTATTTTCTTTTGCCGTTGCCGGCCATGATTGTATGCACGGGTGCTTACAATATGGGTGTTCGCGATATTAAATTCACCTCTGTTTTTGATCCGATTTTACCGGAGTCCGATCGCGATC
>CAYYCU010000043.1:6724-10503 GCA_964470415.1 uncultured Ruminococcus sp. | reverse complement strand
AAAACGGCTGTACATCTTTTCCAGCGTTTCTTCCATTTCGCGTTTATCGCTTCGTGTATAATAGCCGAGGCGAAGATTCTCGGCAACCGTCAATTCCTGAAAAATGCGTCTCCCCTCCGGGACCTGCGCAATTCCCATGGGAACCAGCTTATGCGCGGGGACAGAGGTAATATCCTGACCGCCAAAGAAAATTTTTCCCGCCTTTTTGGGAATCAAGTTGCAAAGCGCATGCATAACGGTTGTTTTGCCGGCGCCGTTGGCACCGATCAGGGCAACAATCTCGCCCTCATTGACTTCAAAACTGACGCCTTTGATTGCCTGAATCAAACCGTAAGCAACTTCTAAATTTTCAACTGTTAATAAAGCCATAAATACCTCTTTTCGGATTAATCATCGCCAAGGTAGGCTTTGATTACTTCGGGGTTGTTCAGAACCTCTTTTACGGTTCCTTGCGCCAGCATCGTACCAAAATTCAGAACGGTCAGTTCATCGCAAATGCCTGATACCAGACTCATATCGTGTTCAATCAAAAGCACCGTCATATCAAAGCGGTCGCGAACAAAACGAATGGTTTCCATCAATTCTGCCGTTTCCTGCGGATTCATTCCGGCTGCGGGCTCGTCCAGCAAAAGCAACTTCGGATTGGTTGCGAGCGCACGGGCAATTTCCAGTTTCCGCTGTTTTCCATAGGGAAGATTGGATGCCACCGTACGGCGCTCCTCGTCCAAACCGAATACGCGCAACAGCTCGCGCGCCCGTGCACGAAGTTCTTTTTCGGTTTTCCAATACCGCGGCAGGCGGAAAATACTTTCAAACAGATTGCAGGAGGACTGATTTCCCATGCCGACCAAAACATTGTCAATCACCGACATATTGGAAAAAAGACGGATATTTTGGAAGGTGCGCGCAATTCCGCGCTTATTGATTTCAATGGCACTTTTACCGGTTAAATTTTCACCGTTTAAATAAAAGCTACCCGTTGTGGGCTTGTAAACACCCGTCAGCATATTAAACACGGTGGTTTTTCCCGCTCCGTTTGGGCCAATCAAACCGTACAGCGTGTTTTTCTTGATTTTTAAATTGACATTCTGCGCCGCCTTAAGTCCGCCGAAAGAAATGCCCAAATCGCGCGTTTCCAGCATGTATTCGCTCATTTCCGCTCTCCTTTCTCCGGTTTGTCACTCTCAAAAGAACGATCCGGCGTGATATCGGTGGAAAGAATGCTGTCCATTGGAATTTTGGTCGGAATTTTATCCCACGCCGCATTGGTGGGAGGATCGATTCCGCCCTCCGGCGCATTGTGCTTGCTGCGCAAAACGCGAACATGAACCCACTGTACCAAATTTCGGAAGTTAAATTTGTTACGCAATTTGGCAAGAGCGGGGGCGTTGTTCCACATAACCATCAAAATCAAAATCAGCGCATAAATGAGAAATTTCAGTGCGGCAAGGTCGCCGGACAGCTGTGTGGTCAGTTCGACATTGATAAAGGTCAGCAAGGCCGCGGCAATTAAAGAACCGGTGATATTCCCCATTCCGCCGAGAACCACCATGACCAATATTTCAATAGAATAGTTAAATGAGAAAAAGCTGTTTGTGACAAGCGAGTTGCTTTGAGAGTAAATCACACCGGCAACACCTGCCAAAAAAGCCGCAATTACAAAAACCACGAGCTTATAATATGTTACGTTAACACCCATGGCGCGTGCCGCAATCTCGTTATCACGAATGGCTTGAATGGCGCGTCCGTGTTTACTGCGCATCAAATTTTGCGTTACAAATACCGTAAACAGTACCATAATCAACGCAACAATTGCCGGAATATACAGTTCCTTAAGCGGATATGCCTTGGTGGAAAGTCCCATTGCTCCGCCAAAAATCTCTTGGTTGCGGAACACGGTACGAACAATTTCGCCAAAAGCCAGCGTGACAATGGCAAGATAGTCTCCCTTGAGCCGCAAAGTGGGCAAACCAATTAAAAGTCCGAACAGTGCCGCCAGCAGGCCGCCGACTGCCATGGAAATGATAAAAACGAGCAGCTTGGAATTTACTGCCTCGGATAAATAATTTGCAAACAAGCCGCCAACATAAGCGCCAACACACATAAAACCGGCATGTCCGAGACTTAATTCACCCAAAAAGCCGACCACCAAATTGAGCGAAACAGCCAAAATCATGCTGTAAGCCATTTTTACAACCAAATCCGATGTTGAAAATTTGACCGAGCCTGTTAAAACCATAATCAAAAAAGGAATCAAAAACAGAAGCACCAATACGTAATTGATATAATATTTTGGTTTAATTCTTCTTTTTCCCTTTGTGATGGGTTGCTGTAAATCCATTCTCTCTTACCTCCCTTACACTTTCTCGCGGCGTTTCTTTCCAAGCAGTCCCGTCGGTTTTACCAATAAAATTAAAATCAACAAGCCGAATTCAATCGCCGTGGTATAGGGTGCCAATGCAGGAATACTGAGAGAAAACTTTTCAATTACGCCAAGCAAAATCCCGCCAATCATTGCGCCGGGGATAGAGCCGATTCCGCCGATAACGGCAGCGGTAAACGCCTTAATGCCGGGCATGGAACCGAGTGTCGGGGTAACGCTCGGAATCTGCATCAAATAAAAAGTGCTGGCAAAAGCGGCAAGAGCCGAACCGATTGCAAAGGTCAACATAATAATTCCGTTTACGTTAATTCCCATCAGCTGTGCCGCAGCACGGTCCTCCGAGACGGCAAGCATTGCGCAACCGACCTTTGTTTTTTTGATAAAAAGGGTGAGCGCAACCATAATAACGATACAAAGAGCCAATGTAATGATAGAAGAAATACTCACTGTCAGATTGTAAATCTTCACTGTGCCGAAATTGCCGATGGAAACCGATTGGGATTTTGTTCCGTAAATCAGCTGTGCAATACTTTGCAACAAATAGCTGACGCCGATTGCCGTAATCAGCACGGCAAGAGGAGAAGCACCGCGCAAAGGACGGTATGCCACACGTTCGGTCAGCAATCCCAATGCAGTACAGATAACAACCGCCACCAATACTGCAAGAAACGGATGTCCCAGCAATGCCAAAGTGGAAAAAATTGTATACGCACCTACCATAATAATGTCACCGTGTGCAAAATTCAACAATTTTGCAATGCCATATACCATCGTATATCCCAAGGCAATCAGTGCATAAATTCCGCCAAGACATAATCCGTTTATCAACGTGTCCATAAATACTTCCTCTCTTCCGCTTGTTTGGAACGATTTTCATCACACATTACAATTTGCAATACTATCCATAATAGCAAATACAGGTTGGACTCCGCACGGAACCCAACCGTATTTATCCGAATTTGTTTTATCTGTCAAGAACAACAATATTGGCTTCCTTGTTGCAGGAACCGGTGCTGTCCCATGTCATGTTCTTACCGGTAACGCCGGAATACGTAAATGTACCGCTGTTAAGAACCGGAATCAATTTTGCCGTCAAATCGCTTGCGGAAATATTCACATCTTGAATGCCTGCCGCTTTCATTGCCTCAAACAGAATCATAACCGCATCGTAACCGTCTGCCGCAAACTGGTCGGGCGTCTCGCCGTATTTTTCTTGATAAGCCGTAACAAAAGCCTTCACATCCGCATCGGTGCTGTTTACGTCAAAGGGTGTGATATAACTGATTTTTGCGGTAACGGTATCATCCAACTGCGATGCGATGTTGTCCAAGCCGTCACATCCGAAAACATCGACATTAAAATCAATTTGTGCCGCTTTTTTTACCACCAAGCCGGC
>CAYYCU010000043.1:2101-6624 GCA_964470415.1 uncultured Ruminococcus sp. | reverse complement strand
TGTTGCGGATCGCCGAAGCAAACGCGGAAGCCGTTGTCTCCAACGCCGATTACATCCGCAGCGGATGCAGACGGTGTCATAAACAAAACATTCTCGGACTTTGCAGCCTCGCCAAATGCTTTTGCCGAACCGGAAGTTACACTGCCGAGCGATACCTGCATGCCCTTTTCAAAAAGGGTTGCAAATCCGGTGGTTGCTTTATCCGCCATGGCAACATCATCTACCATCTCAAAAGAGAATTTTACGCCGTTGAGACCACCGTTGCTGTTGATTTCGTCAATGGCAATTTGTGCGCCCTGCTTTACAGAGGTGCCGTAGGAAGCATTGTTGCCCGTTAAAGGTCCGGTGCATCCAATCTTATAGGTGCCATCGGCAAAGCCGTCTTTTGTTCCGCAGGAAACCATACCCGCAGCGCAAAGAATCAAAGCAAAAACGAGACACGCAATTTTGGTAAACTTATTCATTTTGTTTTACCCTCTTTCATTGTTTTTTTATTTTTAGTCACGCAGACATAAAAACCGAAAATCAAGCACACATCTCATGCAACACTTTTGTATAAAAACCGAAGTTATTGAATAAAAATTAACTTTTTTATATTTTATCGCAATTAGCTTATTTTGTCAATCAATTTTTTCAACATATTTTTTAAATTTCAAAAACACAATCTGTGATACATGCACAATTTTTTCTATATTCATGCACGCAAAAACCATACAAGACGTCAAAGCATACCATACAGCGAAAAATGTTTTGACAAACAGCGAATTATGTGATATAATAGTTTTCGTATGTTTAAGAAACGCTATTAACGAACGGAGGAAGTCAACATGATATTCGGAAAACATATTAACCGATACTACTTGCGATACGGTCCGATTTTGCTTTTGGGACTGTTTGCGTTAATTGCAGTAGACTATTTTCAACTGAAAATTCCGGAGCTTTACCAAATGGTAATCAACGGAATGAATACCGGCACGGTCGTATTCAACGGACAGGCACAGCCCTTTGACATGAACTTTTTGCTTGACCATATTTGCCTGCCCATGATTTTTATTATTCTTGCCATGGTGGTCGGGCGCTTTTTGTGGCGTATTTGCTTTCTCGGCTCCAGCATTCGCGTGGAAACCGATTTGCGCAACCGCATGTTCAATCATTGCAAAGATCTCTCCTGTGAATACTACCAAGTGAACAAAGTCGGTAATTTGATGTCGCTTTTTACCAACGATTTGGAAACCGTACAAGAGTGCTTCGGCTGGGGGATTCTCGAATTTTTCGATGCCGTATTTCTCGGTACACTCGCCGTTGTCAAAATGTATCAAATGGATCCGTTGCTTACGCTTCTTTCCATGATCCCCATGATTTTTTTGATGATTTCCGCTGTCATTGTCGGCAATCACATGATGAAAAAATGGGATGTTCGCCAAGAAGCATTCTCCCAACTTTCCGATTTTTCGCAAGAGAGCTTTTCCGGTATTGCCGTAATCAAGGCGTTTGTAAAGGAAACAAAAGAACTGCTGGCGTTTAAAAAGTTGAGTAAAGAAAACGAAAACGCAAACGTAGACTACACCAAAACCTCTACTTTGCTCCATATTTCCATTACCCTGTTTGTGGAATCGGTTGTCTGCGTTATTCTCGGCTACGGCGGCTATTTGGTTTGGAAAGGTGACTTTAATGCCGGACAGCTGGTAGAATTTATCGGATACTTCAATGCGGTTATCTGGCCGATTTTGGCAGTATCGGATTTGATTGAGATGTCCTCTCGCGGAAAAGCATCGCTGAAACGCGTGCGCGAACTGCTGGACGCCAAGCAAACCGTATTTGACCGTGAAAATGTAAAAGAAGTGCCTGCCATTACGGGTGAAATTGAATTCCGTCACCTGAATTTCCGTTATCCGGACGGAGATTTTGAGGCGCTGTCGGACGTTTCCTTTCATATTCATGCCGGAGAAAACGTTGGACTGGTCGGAAAAACAGGATCCGGAAAAACAACCATTGTGGATTTGATTCTCCGTACATACAATGTTCCGGACGGCACCCTGTTTGTGGACGGGCACGATGTCAACACCGTACCAATCCGCCAAATCCGCGCCGCCTCCGCATACGTCCCGCAGGACAATTTCCTTTTCAGCGACACCATTGCAAACAACATTGCGTTTGGCGTAACGGCTGCCGATGAAAAAACAATTGAGGCTTACGCGCAGCTTGCCGATGTCCACGACAACATCATGGATTTTCAAGACCGTTATCAAACGGTATTGGGCGAACGCGGTGTAACCGTTTCGGGCGGACAAAAGCAACGCATCTCCATTGCGAGGGCACTCATCAAAAACACGCCCATTCTGATTCTCGATGACTCGGTCTCCGCAGTGGACACCAAAACGGAAAAAGTAATTTTGGAAAACCTGCATGAAAGCCGCCGCGGAAAAACCACCATTTTAATTGCACACCGCATTTCCACAATTGAAAAGATGGACAAAATTATTTTCATTGACAACGGACGTGTTGTTGCCATCGGTACACATCAGGAGCTGTATGAAACAAACGTCGATTACCGCCGTATGGTCGATTTGCAAAAATTGGAAGCGGAAGGAGGCGAATCCAATGCATGAGTTTTATCCCTTGCTGGTGGTAGGCGCAATCATCGGTATATTCTCGCTGATTTTTATTGTTGCCTACATCACAATGAAAAACAAAAAAGAGGCCATTGGCTTTGACCGCAACATGAAAGACAGCGAAATTATCCGCCGGCTCCTCGCCTATGCCAAGCCGCATCGAAAGGGCTTTTTGGTTGCCGGCATTATCATGCTCTTTTCTATCGCCTATGACCTTGTTTCGCCATTGATTATCGGCTCGATTGAAGAAACCGTCAAAGGTGAATTTGAACTTTCCTCACTTTATGTTGCCGTTGCGGCCTATATCGGCATCCTCTTGATTTCCTTGGGATGCACATATGCGCAATCCATTATCTTACAAAAAACCGGTCAAAAAATTCTTTCCGCCATTCGGGAAGATGTGTTCCGACACATTGAATCGCTTTCGCACGAGCAACTGAACCAAATTCCGGTTGGAAAGCTGGTCACCCGTGTTACAAATGACACCAATGCCATTTCCATGCTTTTTACCAATATTTTGGTCAATCTTCTCAAAAATTGCTTTGTTATTCTCGGCGTGCTGGGTGCCATGTTGCTCTTGAATTACCAGCTAACGCTTATGGTGCTCTGCTTCGTTCCGTTTATTGTACTCTTTACCGTCATCTTTCGAAAATTTTCCCGCCGCGCCTACCGTCAGGTAAAGGACGGAACAACCGAAATCAATACCTATCTTTCCGAAAATCTTTCCGGCATCAAAATCACGCAGATTTTTAACCAAGAAGAACAAAAAATGCAGGATTTTACAGAGAAAAGCCGCCGCTTGGGAAAAGCCAAGCAAAAGGAAATTTTTGTATTCGGAATTTTCCGCCCGTTGGTATACATGCTCTACATTGCCTCGGTGCTCTGCCTGCTTTATCTCGGCGGAAGAGGCTACATCAAAGATGTGGTCTTTCTCGGACAGTCGCTTACCAGCGGTACAATTGTCACCTTTTATTTGTACATCTCTACGTTTTTCAATCCAATTCAAAGTCTTGCCGAACAATTCAACTCTTTGCAATCGGCTTTTGCGTCCGCCGAAAAAATATTTACGGTGCTGGATATGCAACCATCCGTGGTGGATGAACCCGATGCAATTGAACTGAACGAAGTACGCGGAGAAATTGAATTTCGCGATGTGTGGTTTTCTTATGTCCCGGACGAATGGGTACTGAAGGGTGTTTCCTTTCATATCAATCCCAAGGAAACCGTTGCGTTTGTCGGCTCAACCGGCTCCGGAAAGTCCACCATTCTTTCGCTGATTTGCCGCAATTATGACATTCAGCGCGGAGAAATTCTAATCGATGGCATCAATATCCGCAAAATTAAGATTGCCTCGCTCCGCCGTCATTTCGGGCAGATGCTGCAGGATGTTTTCCTGTTCTCCGGTACCATACGCTCCAACATTATTTTGCGGGAAGAAGGCATTTCGGACGAAGAAATTATGGAGGCGTGCCGCTACGTAAATGCCGATACCTTTATCGACAAGCTGGACGGCGGTTTGGATGAAGTTGTCCGAGAACGCGGGAATAATTTTTCCGCCGGCCAACGTCAGCTGCTCTCCTTTGCCCGTACCATCATCCATAAGCCGGCGGTTATGATTTTGGACGAAGCAACTGCCAATATTGATACCGAAACCGAATTGCTGATTCAAGATTCCCTTGAAAAAATGATGAACATCGGAACCATGTTGATTGTGGCGCATCGGCTTTCCACCATTCAGCATGCCGACAACATCATTCTGCTCTCACACGGAAAAATCATTGAACAGGGTACGCATCAAGAGCTGTTACATCAAAAAGGACGTTATCATCAGCTCTATACGTTACAGTATCACAAACAGCAACTGCAAAATTAAAGCGCAGGGAAAATCCGACTTAAAAAGGCGGATATCCG
>CAYYCU010000043.1:0-2001 GCA_964470415.1 uncultured Ruminococcus sp. | reverse complement strand
CGGATATCCGCCTCATTTTTGATTGCAAAGCGCACGCTTTCAAGCGCAACATTTGCGGCAGTATTGATTCGGTGTTTATTCTTGGTTGCTTAACGCCGCGCCAATCACCGTACCGAACTGTGCGTTTTGCGGAATTTGAAAATGGACGCCAAAGCTGTCCGAGAGATTTTCAAACACGTTACGGATTGGTGCAATATTCGTTAAATTTCCAATCAAAACAATATTTTTCAATCCGAAGCTGCGTGCGGCAAAAACCGAAAGCATGAGAATGGTCTCTGCCACCATGTTTGCAATTCCGAGCGCAAAATCAGCATTGGTGGCAAGATCCGAAACCTTGCCGAAATTCGCGGCGGTCAGATTTTTGTTGACGCCATGATACACATGGTTCCCGGAAATATCCTTAATGCGGAGATCAATATTATCCAAATTGCCGTTGGCACAAAGCTGTTCGATGTGCTCTACGGTTTCAACCCCAAGCATTTTTCGCGTCAGTCCAATCAGCGTACCGCCGCCGACGCCCGTACCGCCAAGATATTCAATTTCATATTTTTCATCTTTTTTTCGAGCGTGAATCAAAGCCGTTCCGGTTCCCATGCTGACGACAATCGCTTCGTCCAATCCCGACAGATACAGTCCGCCCATACCGATGCAGGAAAACTCCGGGACCGGCTTACAGGTTAAACTGTAAATGGACTCTCCGATAACGGAAGAGCCTGCACCCGTCATCAAGATGCGGTCAATGTTGGTCAATTTCAATTCGTTTTCGGCAGTAAATTTTCCAAAAGCACCGTAAATCGAAGTCAGCGGATCCGCGGCACGCACAAATTGCGGTGCAATCAATACTTTTTCGCCTGTTTCCTTTTCACGAAAGCCAACAATTTTGGTGGTGGTTCCTCCAACGTCAATTCCTATCACGGTTTTATTCATAAGCCTGTTCCTTCCGAAAAATCAAAAATTATTGTCTTTATTATAACATTGACTTGTAAAAAAAGCAACCTTATGTTATAATATTTTTAAAGTTTTAACAGAATCGAGAGAAAAAATGGCTTTTGATGCGGGAATGCTGGCATGTGTAATTGCCGAAATTCGAGAAAAAGCGCTCGGCGCGAGAATCGAAAAGGTCTTTCAACCCGAACGCGATGAAATTATTTTGCAAATGAGAAGCACGGAAGGCGGAAAGCGCCTGTTAATCAATGCAGGTTCAAGCAATCCGCGCCTGTGCCTTACTGCCGAACAAAAGGAAAATCCCATGACGCCCCCCATGCTTTGCATGCTTCTGCGCAAGCATCTGCAAGGGGCAAAGCTGGTCGATATTCGGCAGGCAGGCTTTGAACGCGTTGCAATAATGGATTTTGAAACGCGCGATGAAATGGGTTTTTCCTGCATGCGCCGGCTCATTGTTGAGGTTATGGGAAAATACAGCAATCTTATTTTTGCCAATGAAGCAGACAAGGTAATTGCCGCCTTGCACACCGTAGACTTTTCCACTTCTTCCCTGCGGCAAATTCTCCCCGGCATGACATATGAGCTTCCGCCCAAACAAAACAAAGAGGATCCGACTGCGGTTTCCCATGCGCATTTTGCGGAGCTTTTTGCATCTACCAACGCCGATTTGCCAATTGAAAAATGGATTACCGCTTCGTTTTGCGGCATTTCCGCTACCGTTGCCCGCGAAATTTCTTACCGTGCCGCGGGAAAATCGGGCGCCCGCATTCATGAGACGGACAAAGAAAAAATACAGCTTTCCTTTTTTGAAATCATGGAGGTGGTTCAAAACCGGCACTTTTCGCCTCATATGATTTTACAAAACGCCAAGCCGATTGAATACGCTTTTTGTGCCTTGACTCACTACGGAAAGGATTTTGAATCCCGCCCGTACGAAAGTGCCAGCTTGATGTTGGATGAATTTTTTCGCGAACGCGACCGTGCACAACGCATTCGGCAGCGCGCCGCAGATATCCTGCGTATTCTTACCAACGCCGATGCGCGCATCCGAAAAAA
>CAYYCU010000042.1:8070-10588 GCA_964470415.1 uncultured Ruminococcus sp. | reverse complement strand
GCCTCGTAATAGGTCAAATCAAACGTGATTTTGGAAAGATCGGTCTCGTCCTCCGCTCCGGTGGAGGCGCCAAAACGAAGTGCGTCACCCACATCGTACAGCAAAGATCCCGGCATAACCGTATCCAAATCAATTACGCAAACCGGCTTTTTGGTTGCGGAATCCAACATAACGTTGTTCAGTTTGGTATCGTTGTGCGTGACGCGAAGCGGAACCGAACCGTCCGCAATTGCATCATTGACACGGTTGACACAGTCTGCATGAGAAAGAACAAAATCAATTTCCCGCTGTACCGAAGCGGCGCGGCCTACCGCATCCTTTTGCAGTGCCTCGCGAAATTGGCGGAGACGGTCGGCTGTATTGTGGAAATTCGGAATGACTTCGTGAAGCCGGTCTGCCGGGAAATCCGCCAGCATGTTTTGGAATTTGCCAAACGCATGTGCCGAAGCCGCAAATAATTCGGGAGAGTCTGCCCGGTCAAAGGATTGTGCGCCTTGGATAAAGGCATACATGCGGAATGCATTGCCTTCCGCATCCGTATAAAAAGGCTTTCCGTCTACCGTGGGAATGACCGTAAGGGTTTCTCTTTCCGGATTGCCTCCTGCCGCAATAATTTTTTTGCGCAAATGGGCGGTTACCGCAAGAATATTTTCCATTACATCGGCAGGCGATGAAAACACATCGGTATTGATGCGTTGCAAAATAACCGGCGGCTCGGTGGGTACCAAGTAGGTATCGTTGATATGACCGTTTCCGTAAGGGCAGGTATCCGTATCAATTGCAAATTGCTTTAAAATTTCTTTCAAATCGGCTTTCATAAAGATAAAGTCCTTTCTGCTCTAAAAATTTATCATTATAAATATAAAAAAACTATTGCGTTTTACAAACGCTTATGTTATAATAATAGTATAGCGTAGCCAAAAGCAAATACAAATAGGAAAATAGGTAAAAAATCTTTGAAAACAGACATTTTTCCCGTGCCAGGTCGAGCCACAAATGACTCGTCTATTGCCAGATGTCCCAACATCGTAGCTTTTCACGCATCGCTGAACCGTTTCTTTCGGCGCAATTATGAATATGCAGGTGAAACACATCCGTTTTACGAATTGGTATATGTGGTAAGCGGCTGTGTCGGAATTACCGCCGGCGAAGAAATTTACACACTGCACAGCGGGCAAATGCTGTTGCATCCGCCAAATGAATTTCATCGAATTTGGTCGGAAGAAAACAGTGAACCGCATGTTTTGAATTTATCCTTTTACGCCGGTACCATGCCGGTGTATTCCGGCAGAGTTTTGCAAATTCAATCATCGGAAGCCGATACCCTGCTGGATATTTGCCAACAAATTAACAGAGGGCTGAAAAACGATGACCGTGGATTTTTAAACAAGCAACGGTTAAGATTGGAGCTTTGGTTGTTGGACGCCGCCCGGCAAAATGCCGGCAGCATTCCGCCATCGGACGCAGCCTCTGCCCTTCGTTACGCGAAAATTGTAAGCATTTTACGTGAACACCTGCACGAGCAATTGACCTCGCAGGATATTGCAAGGCTCTCCGGCATGAGTCTGTCCAGTTTGAAAAAAATATTTTCTCATTATGCGGGCATGGGCGTTTCCGGTTTTTTTACCGAAATGAAGATGCGGCATGCCGTAATGCTGTTGCAAAGCGGAAAACGTGTAGGAGAAACAGCCGCTGCGCTCGGATACTCCGACCAAAATTATTTCAGCACGGTTTTTCGCCGTGTAATGGGAACCGTTCCCGGTTCCTACCGCACCGCAACAGAGGATGAATCCATCGGTACCCAAAAAAATAATTACATAAAGGAAGAAAAGAACATGAAATTTATTAAAGTTGACACCTACGATAAGCTCAGCCGCCAAGCGGCAAACATTATTTCCGCCCAAGTAATTATGAAGCCCAACAGCGTATTGGGCTTGGCAACAGGCTCCTCTCCCGTTGGCATTTACCGCCAGCTGATTGATTGGTACAACAAGGGCGATATTGACTTCAGCCAAACGGTTTCCATCAATTTGGACGAATATGTAGGTCTGACCGAAAAAGACGAGCAAAGCTATCGCTTTTTTATGCAAGAGAACTTTTTTGACCACATCAACATTCGCCGCGAAAATACCTTTGTTCCCAACGGTTGCGCCGCTGACCTTGAAAAAGAATGCGCGGAATACGATGCTCGCGTAGAGCGCTTTGGCGGAATTGACCTCCAGCTTTTGGGCATCGGCCTTGACGGCCACATCGGTTTTAACGAACCGGGCGATTCTTTTGTAAAAAATACGCATGTAGTTGATCTTCATGAATCCACAATTAAAGCAAACGCACGCTTTTTTGCCAATGAAAACGAGGTTCCGCGTCAAGCTGTTACCATGGGCATGGTTTCTATTATGCAGGCAAAGAAAATTCTTTTGATTGCAAACGGCCCCGCCAAAAAGGAAGTTTTGGAAAGAGCCTTTTCCGGTTCGATTACCCCTGCATTGCCGGCATCCATTCTGCAACTGCATCCCAA